>CALFMX010000332.1 GCA_937902565.1 uncultured Spirochaetales bacterium | reverse complement strand
CGATCAGCAGGCGCATCAGTTCTGGAATGGAGAGCACCGGGTGGGTGTCGTTGAGCTGGATGGCCGCATGGTTGGGCAACTCGCTCCAGCTCTTTCCTTCACGCTTGAAACGGCGCACGATATCTGCAAGTGAACAGGCGACGAAGAAGTACTGCTGCTTGAGCCTGAGCTCCTTGCCCATGTAGAGGGTATCGTTGGGGTAGAGGACCTGGCTGAGGTTCTCCGCCGAAATCTTGCTGCGTACCGCTTCGGTGTAGTCACCGTCATTGAACTCATGGAAGTTGAACTCCTCGGGGCTCTTGGCTGACCAGAGGCGCAGTGTGTTGACGGTCTTGCCACCGTAGCCGATGATCGGGGTGTCGTAGGCCATGCCGGTGACAATCTCGCCGCCGACCCACTTGAAGTGGTCCCGGCCCCCTTCGGGGATGACCTGGACCTGCCCGCCGAAGCGCACCGGGTAGACGATCGAGGGACGCATGATCTCCCAGGGGTTGCCGTCACGCAGCCAGTTGTCCGGCTGCTCCACCTGCCACCCGTTCTTGATCTGCTGGCGGAAGATACCGTAGTTGTAGCGGATGCCGTAGCCGTAGGCCGGCATCTCCAGGGTTGCAAGTGAGTCGAGGAAGCAGGCTGCAAGCCGCCCCAGTCCGCCGTTGCCCAGCCCTGCGTCGCTCTCAAGCTCGGCAAGTTCCTCAAAGGTGTAGCCGAGTGAGGAGAGGGCCTCCCTGACCTCGCCCTCGATGCCTAGGTTGATGACGTTGTTGGTCAAGGTCCGGCCCATCAGGAATTCGAGGCTGAGGTAGTAGACCCGCTTCGCCCCGCTGGAGCGCTGGGTCTTGCGGCTCTTGTTCCACTGGTGGATGATCCGGTCCTTGATGGCCAGTGAGAGAGCGGTATATCGTGCGTGGACAGTGCGGTGGTAGATATCTGCGTCCTGGCTGTACTTCAAATGTTCAGCAAAATCTTGTGCAATATCATCACTGGTGAGGCCCCAACGCGTTTTTGGTTGATTTTTCATACTGGAACTCCTTGCAATCATGGCAAATAGGTACACGGTACTATATATTATCGCGTCACTAGGGGCAACTACATGAGGGTTGTTTTTACCGTGATGAGGGGTGGTTCTCCTTGAACTGGAGCTGTATCGGTGTTACTGTTGGCATACTTGTTTGGGATTGGGGAAGCCATTAAGCCGCCAAGCAAAAGAGGGCTTCCTCATCCTTTTCTCCTTCGGGGCTCTCCCCCTGATTCCATTCATCCTGCTACACCTCTTGGCCCTGTGGCAATAATCATTTATTGAATGAGTGGGAATTGTCATTCCCGGCTCAGTCAAAAAGAAATCATGTGGTACTATAAGCTGATACACCTTTCAAAACATCCTCTTGGTGCAAATTTTTGGAACAAGGCGTGTAAGAAAACTGCGCTCGAACGTGAAGAAATGCAAGGGTTGCTCTTTTAAGGGAGGGGAGTGTATGAAATCAGAATCTCTGCTCTTCGGTACAAAGGAGTGGGCTCCGCATACCTTCAACTATATCAGTGGTTGTTCAAACGACTGTGTGTATTGCTACGCCAAGGAGATGGCAATCCGTTTCAAGCGGAAGAGTGCCGATAATTGGCGCATCGAGGAGCCGGTCTCTCTTGAAAAGCGCTCATTTGGAAAACGCAATGGAACGATCATGATCCCCTCATCACACGATATAACCGTGTCGAACCTTGACAAGAGCGTTGAGGTTTTATCTGCGTTGCTGGAGAGTGGGAACAACGTGTTGGTGGTTACCAAAGCCCATCCCTGTTGTATCGACCGCCTTGTCACCGTGTTTGAATCCCACCGGGCCAATATGGAGATACGATTCACTGTCGGATCGGCAAACTCGACCGTCTTGAAGATTTGGGAACCTGGGGCCCCTTCGTTTGAAGAGCGGCTTGAGGCTCTGAGACGGGCCTTTGATGCACGATTTGTCACGAGCGTCTCCTGCGAGCCTCTGCTTGATGAGGATTTCGATACGCTGTATGCGCAAGTGGCGCCGTTTGTTACTACCGCCATATGGGTAGGTAAGATGAATGCAGCATATCGACGTGTACGCGTCAATGTCGATGGTGCGTTTGATGAACGCTACCTGGATGCCTTGGTCGCATCACAATCCGATGAGAAGATACTGGAGCTCTATCAACGATATAGGAATAAGCCCAACATTGCGTGGAAGGAGAGCATCAAGAAAGTGGCTCTTCGCCATGGAGTGTGGAGTGACGAGAGTGCCAATGGCTCTTGATGCGTAGGTGACGTGAAAAGTTTGTCATAAGAGTTTTTTGTCCTGTATTGACAAAACCGGAACGCTTTGATAAGTTAGCTTCTGCACGTCTGTGTATGAACTCGAGAATTCACGATGTGTGGCTGACGCCCTTGTAGCTCAGTTGGCAGAGCACCACCATGGTAAGGTGGGGGTCAACGGTTCGAATCCGTTCGAGGGCTCTTTTTTTGTCCCCTTCTCATGTTGGGGCGCATGGTGGGAAGACCCACCGAGGAGCATGACTATGGCTAAAGATAAGAAAGGTCCTGTCGAGAAGATTGCTCTGCAGTGCACCGAATGCAAACAGAAGAACTACACAACCGAGAAGAACCGCCGCAACACCCAGGGCAAGCTCGAGTTGAACAAGTACTGCCCGTTTGAGCGCAAGCATACCTTGCACCGCGAGGCAAAGATCAAATAAGACGCTTCGATTGGGAAGCAGATAGGCCAATAGCTCCAATTGGTAGAGCGCTGGTCTCCAAAACCGGATGTTGAGGGTTCGAATCCTTCTTGGCCTGACTGCTTCCCAATCTTTCATGAATCAAGGAGCCTTTATGAAGAAGTTATTCAAGTATTTCAAGGAGTCCCGCCAGGAGCTGAAGAAGGTCGTCTGGCCCTCCCGTGAAGCTGTCATCTCTTCGACGAAGGTTGTTATCATCTCTACTGTCCTTGTCGCCATTTTCCTTGGGCTCATTGATTTCCTGTTGCTCAAGGGCGTTCTCTTCATCCTGTAAGGAATCGATATGGCAAAAGGCTGGTACGTTGTACACACCTATTCAGGATACGAACAAAAAATAGAGCGGATCATCAACAAGATGCGCGAGACCGATACGGACTTCGCCCTTGTCTGTTCCGACGTCAAGGTCCCCTTCGAGACCGTCGTCGAAGTCAAGGATGGGGTCCGCCGTGAGGTGAAGCGCAAGATTTTGCCCGGATACATCCTCGTGGAGCTCGACCTTCCCGACAATAGCTGGAAGACCTGGTGCTCCCATATCAAGCGGATCCAGGGAGTGACGGGCTTCGTCACTCCCAATGATCGTGTAAAGCCCCAGCCGCTCAGTGCAGCCGAGGTGAAGAACATCTTCCAGAAGACCGGCGACCTGCCTGCAGAGAAGGTCTTCAAGCCCAAGCAGTCCTTCGCCGTCGGAGAGCAGGTGAGGATCATAGAGGGCCCCTTCGACTCCTTTACCGGTGTCATCGAAGAGGTCAACCTCGAGAAGGCCCGCATGCGAGTGAGCGTCGGGATCTTCGGCCGCTCCACCCCGGTAGAGGTGGACTTTCTCCAAGTGGAAAAGATTCTGTAGCAGTCCTTGGACTTGACCGCTACATGAGAGTTTTCTGATTTTTTACAACCAAGTCCATTTGTGTGTGATTACTCCCTCAATAGTGAGGTGGGAGCCTGTTCGTATGACAGGCGTTATGACCAGCGCGGAGTCTCTTGTGTGATTACCGCGTAAGGAGAGAAACATGGCAAAGAAGAAGGTTTCTGCAATTATCAAATTGCAGTGCCCTGCCCAGAAGGCCACGCCGGCCCCCCCGATCGGACCGGCGCTCGGACCCCATGGTGTCAGCGCCCCCAAATTTGTCCAGGAGTTCAACGACAAGACGAAGAACTACGAGCCTGGGCTCACCCTCCCCGTTGTCATCACGGTGTATGCCGACAAGAGCTTCAGCTTTGTGCTGAAGACCCCGCCGGCTGCCGTCTTGATCAAGAAGGCCCTGGGAATCAGCCTCGGCAGCGGGACCCCCAACAAGACGAAAGTCGGCAAGTTGACCCAAGATCAGCTGACTGAGATCGCGAAGACCAAGCTTGTGGACCTCAATGCAAACGACATCGAGGCCGCCAAGAAGATCGTCGCAGGAACAGCCCGCAGCATGGGTGTAGAGGTGGAGCGCTAAGATGAAACACGGAAAGAAGTATCGAGAAGCTGCAAAGGGTGTCGACCGTACCAAGCTGTACAGCCTTGATGAGGCAACGACGCTGGTCAAGGACCTTGCCTATGCAAAGTTCGACGAGACCGTCGAGATCCACATCAAGCTCACCCTGAAGAAGAGCCAGAGCGTGCGTGACACCGTCGTGCTGCCCCACCAGTTCTCCGCCGAGAAGAAGATTCTTGTCTTCGCCAAGGGCGACAAGGCCGAAGAGGCCCGTGAGGCTGGCGCCGCATACGTTGGTGACACCGACCTGATCGAGAAGATCCGCGGTGGCTGGATGGATTTTGATGTGGCGGTTGCCACCCCCGATATGATGAAGGATGTCGGACGCCTCGGTCCGGTGCTTGGTCGTCGTGGCCTCATGCCCAACCCCAAGACCCAGACGGTGACGATGGATATCAAGGGGGCGCTCGCAGAGCTCTCCAAGGGTCGTATCGAGTTCCGCTCCGACAAGACCAGTGTTGTGCACTTGGCAATTGGCAAGGTCTCCATGGACCCCGCGTTTGTCAGTGAGAACGCCCTGGCGGTCGTAAGGGAAGTCATGCGTAAGAAGCCCAGTGATGCAAAGGCTGACTATTTGGTCAGCGTCGCCCTCTCCTCCACGATGGGTCCTGGCCTCAGGGTCGACGTGAAGGATTTCGCGGCAACGGTATAAGGAGAGAGAACAATGGAGTACAAGACTCGCATTACCCCTGCAAAGGAAGAGTCCGTCAAGGCACTCAAGGATGAGTTCTCCCAGTACAACGGCTATATCTTCACCGATTACCGTGGGATGACCGTCGAGCAGATTACCACTCTGCGTCGGACGTTGATGAGTAAGGATAGTACCTACCGGGTGGTGAAGAACCGCTTTGCCCGCATCGCACTCTCCCAGCTCGATCACACTGCCGATGAGCAGCTGGTCGGACCGACCGCCATTGCCCTGGTCAAGGGTGATGAGGCGAACGCCGTGGCCAAGGACCTCTTTGCCCTTGCCAAGGAGGGCGCCCCGCTGGTGGTCAAGGGCGGAATTATCGATGGGAAGTTCTTCTCGGCTGAAGAGGTCGAGGCGCTCAGCAAGCTTCCTGGCAGGCTCGAGCTCATCGCAACCCTGATGGCCACGATGATGGCACCGGTACAGAAGCTGGCGGCAACGATGCTCGCCTATGTCGAGAAGAACGGTGGCGCTCCCGTTGAGAGTGCCGCAGAAGAGAACTGAACACAGTCTTAGTCTTCAGTGGTAACCTGCTACGACTGTGCAAATAATATTTTAAGGAGAAGATAATATGGCTACTAAAGAAGAGATTTTGGAGTCAATCGCAAACATGTCCGTCATGGAGGTCGCTGACCTCATCAAGATGATGGAGGATAAGTTCGGTGTCCAGGCAGCCGCTGCTGCTGTTGTCGCCGGCCCGGCAGCCGAGGCTGCAGCCGTCGAGGAGCCGACCGAGTTCAACGTGGTCCTCGTGGCAGCTGATCCCGCCAAGAAGATTGCAGCGATCAAGGAAGTCCGTGTCATCACCGGTCTGGGCCTGAAGGAGGCCAAGGACCTGGTCGAGGCTGGCAACCAGGTGCTCAAGGAAGGTATCAACAAGGCTGACGCAGACGCTCTCAAGGCAAAGCTTGAGGAGATCGGCTGTACCGTTGAGATCAAGGCTGTTGGCTAATGGCTTGTACGGGAGAGCCTCGTGCTCTCCCGATCCTGGATCTTTGTTACTGGGCCAACGCCCTATCTCGATAGCCACCGGAACAACACCGGTGGCACGTTGTGTCTTTCGTTTCCCGACCCCCCAGGCGGGATCCTGTCTGTCTTTCAATTGACTTTGGAGGGTACATGATGGTTGCCAACGGCAAATCCATAACACGGACGTACATCGGCAGTGAGCAGCACCAAGTTTGCGAGCTGCCAAACCTGATCGGAGTCCAGCTTGAGTCCTATGAGCGATTCTTGCAGCTGGAGCGGTTCAAGAAAGGTTTGGCCCCCGACCCGTCGTACGGTCTGGAGGAAGTATTCTTATCGACCTTCCCCATTGACAGCCCCAACGGTGAGATGCGTCTCACATACAAGGGGTATACCATTGATTTTGAAAATATCAAGTTCTCCGAAACGGAGTGCAAGAAGAAAGGTCGTTCCTACAGCGTACCCATCAAAGTCACGATCAGTCTTGAGTTCTCCACCGGTGAAATCCGTGAAAAAGAGATCTTCTTCGGTGATATCCCCCTGATGACCGACCGGGGCACCTTCATCATCAACGGTGCCGAGCGCGTCGTCGTCAGCCAGATCCACCGTTCCCCTGGTGTGATCTTCAGTGATGACAAGGACGTCTACTCCTCGAGGATCATCCCCTATCGGGGATCGTGGCTCGAGTTTGAGATCGATGACAAGAAGCATCTGATCTTTGCCAAGATCGACCGCAAGAAGAAGATCCTCGGGACCCTCCTGTTGCGCGCCATCGGCTTCGACAGCCGGGAGAAGATCCTTGAGCAGTTCTACACCGGTGAGCAGACCGAGCTTGGCGATGACGCGGACCTCAAGGCAAGCCTTGAGAACCGCTACCTCTACCGGGACGTATGGGCCCAGGTGGATGGGGAGCAACGCAAGGTCCTGCGCGCCGGCGACATGTTGCACGCCCACGAGATCGACGAGCTGCTCAAGCTCAAGGTCAACGATGTGTGGCTCCTCAACCTCAAGGGGGAGGGGACGCTCCACAGCGACATGATCCTCAACTGCTTTGAGATCGAGGATGCCAAGTACACCAGCGAGGGGTACGACGAGCCGACGAAGGAGGATGTCCTCTCCCCGATCTTCTCCGTCCTGATGCCCGGCGAGATGATCGCCATCGACCTCAAGCGCGGCGACCTGCTCGACTCCGATGCGGTGGACCGCATCAACCGTGGCCGCGCGCCGTACAAGCAGTGGCTGCAGCAGGGCGTGACCTACCTGCAGACCGAAC
>CALFMX010000331.1 GCA_937902565.1 uncultured Spirochaetales bacterium | reverse complement strand
TTCAATAATTAATAAAACATACGCTTCTAAAACCAAAAGCAATTCATAAATTAATCCTGCTTTTTCATTGGCAGTTCTTTTTCCATCATGGCAGAGTCATGGCTTCCATCGCAGACGAGATCGAGTACAAGCTTGATGCTGTCAAGGTCACTTCAGTGCCCTCTGACCAGATTGATAAGACGTTTAGATCGACCTCTATCGGTAAGCTAATCAATCCTGTATGCCATAATGGCCAGGCTGGCAACCTATCTAACACCCCAATCTAGATCTCATCTCGGGAACCCTTGGTGGCAAGATTCTTGCCTTCTCGGACCAATGGTTCGCTGAAGCTTCCAATCTCCTTACGCCCACCCCCCCAATCCGTCAACCTGGCAAGATGGTATTCACTGGTGCCTGGTACGATGGTTGGGAGACACGCCGACACAACACAGAGCCCTTTGACTGGGTCATAGTACGACTGGGTGTGGCCTCGGGAACCGTCGAGGGTGTCGAGGTAGACACTGCCTACTTCTCTGGCAACCATGCCCCGGCTGTCTCCGTCGAGGGGTGCTTTAGCCAAGACGACGATGAGGTCATCTCTTGGAAGGGCGACCGAGGGAAATGGGAAACCATTCTTGGTGTTCAGGAAGGAGGCCCATCCCAAAGATTTGGCTGGAAGCTTGATCAGCCCACTACCAAGCGGTACACACACGTGAGGCTCAATATGTATCCCGATGGTGGTATTGCACGCTTCCGCCTCTTTGGACACGCGGTCCCAGTCTTCCCCGAGGATAAGGAGGAAATCTTTGACCTGGCTGCTGCCCAGAACGGTGGCGTCGCTGTCTCGTGCAGCGACCAACATTTTGGCACAAAGGACAACCTGCTCCTGCCTGGCCGCGGAAAGGACATGGGAGACGGCTGGGAGACAGCCCGTTCGCGTGGCAAGGACCACTTTGACTGGACCATCATCAAGCTTGGAGCGCCCGGCATCATCAAAAACTTTGTTGTGGACACGGCTCATTTCAGGGGCAACTTCCCCCAAAAGGTTGCTGTCCAGGGAATCAAGTGGGAGGGTAGTGGCGACCCTGTCGTCGACGCAGAGGGCTGGGTCGAAGCAGTATCCCCTAGCAAGACTGGGCCGGATGCTGAGCACGACTTTGCCAACAATGTCTCTGATGCTACTTTCACCCACATCAAGCTCATTATGATTCCGGATGGTGGAGTGAAGCGTATTAGAGCCTTCGGGAAGAGGGTGGCCTGATTGCGTTCTACATAGTACAGACACGGAGTACAGAGTGCTCCGTACAGAGCAGCCCGAAACTATAAAGCCAAGAATGGAAATGTTTATGAAAAGCCCACTTGTCGTTTACAGAGATTGTGCAATTAAATCGTCCTCTCCGAGGTACTCCTAGCGATAAGTATCTACATACTAGGCCTAGTAGTAGTAAATACTGTGGCGGTGCAGCACGATAAGGTGGCTTGAGTAATCGTGCGCCACATGTCAGTAAATGACGAATGTCCAACCAGTGACACCTATTATCTACTTAGTACTCCGTAGTACTCCGTACTAACCTACTCCTAGTTGTCGACCTAGTAGTAGATCAGTGGTGGTAGCAGTAAAGCTACAGCAACTATCCACGCGACAAGAGCGACAACAAGGATCGCGAGTCTGATCAAGACGAATGATTTACTTCCTCGAACCACGATAAAGACCCCCCCTATTGGGCTCATTCCACGACATCACATCTCATGAGCTACGGGTTTTGGAATTGCCCCTCCCTCCACCATGGATCTCGGGGCTTCTACTAGCGACGAGGAGCAGAAGCGTCGCCAGCTGCCTTCCGATCTGCCGAAGTCTTTAGACGACCGCTCTCATGTCCCATCCGAACATTTTATGCGCGAGACGGAGATGTACGATGGATGGCAAGGTGTGTAGCCAACGACCGGACAGCGCCGACCAGGAATAGTATGGACTGACAATATGTTCAGGAGAGTCACAGTTCCTCACAACGCCGGCTTTGGCGAAACCTTTGGGTTTCGGGGATCTGTCTTTGAACGATTCCAATTTCGAAGATCTAGCGGGGAACGCGCCACCGGATAGCGAAGCTCGATTAATGGAGATGCTGGCGGTATCGGCGTCGCATCAAAAGGCGGCCGGCGTGGAAGACGAAGAAGCTGTCGCAAACGATGAGGACATGCCGGAGTCGAAGAAAAGGGAACTTTTACAGAAGGCCATAACTATGGCTGCTAGCAATGGCGACGCAGAGAAGGTCAAGAAGATTTTGGACGGCAAAGCTAGAGACTTTGTCGACCTGAACGCTTCCGACGAGGATGGAACACCGCCGCTCATCTACGCCAGCTGTTTTGTTAGTATAACTATGATAATCTCGCATATTTCTCTCCCGGATGTTAACAAGATGGCAGGGCCACGAGGACGTAGTCCAAGCCTTGATCAACGCCGGAGCCGATATCGATAAACAAGATCGCAACCAATGGAGCGCATTGATGTGGGCGATGACGAACCGACACAAGGGAATAGCCAAAGTGCTGCTGGATAACGGGGCATCTTCCGATCAGAAGACGTCTTCCGGCCGAACCGCTGCCGATTTCGTACCCCCTGACAGCGACATGTCTTTCTATCTACATAACAATGGTTACGCAATAGGCAACGCTGGAGTCTCGGACGACTTCTATGACCCGGGATTTTCGCAGGACCGTTTTGAAGAGGAGATGGCGGAGAACGAGATGCGACGTCGGTTGATGATGGAAAGTGCTCGGGACCTTGAGGTCGATCTGGGTAACGTCGGGATGGACGATCAGCCCGAGGTACGCGTTTGGCGACAATTCAACCTACTTCCTTCCGCAGGCTAATTTGGGTTTAGACCGTTGACGACATTGAGGAAGATCAAGTCGAGTTCGATTGGAGCCGCTGCCTCCATGACCAAATGTTCGTCTTCCAAGAGCACGAACTCGACCGGATACTCGATATAATCATCACCAAGATGACGCCTCAGAGATCGCCGTCGCAGAAACCTGTTCCGGCAAACATGATCTTCCTGAGCGCGAGATATGCGTTTTATCACTCCAGCCATGACCTCCTGGAGCGCTTGATGATGACAGCCATGGACCGCATAAATGATGTGGTAGAAGCATCCCAGTGGGATATGACTATTCTCGCCTTCTGGATCTCGAACTGCACTCTCCTTTTACATTACCTCAAGAAGGATGCCGGCCTTGTCGAGGCCACAACAGAGTACCAGGCACAGCTGGTAGACCTGATAAACGAAATATTTATTCTCATCGTCAGAGATGCCGAGCGCCGCCTGGACAAGGTTCTGGACGCGGCTATGCTGGACCACGAGACCATCCCAGGGTTTGAGGATATTACTTTCCAGAATGAGTGGAAGCTCTTTAAGCGAAAGGCTCATGTCAAAGAAGAGCCCCTGGAGAAGCGATTCCGGCCGCCGTCGCCGAAGCAGAGGGCCAAGCCGGCCCCACGAAACGTCACTTCTCTCCTTTCGTCCACACTTTTCGTTCTGGACCTGTATGATATACATTCCGTCATCACGTCACAAATAGTTTCCCAGCTCATCTACTGGATTGGGGCCGAGCTTTTCAACAGAATCATGTCCAACAGAAAATATTTAGCACGAACCAAGGCAATGCAGATCCGTATGAACATATCTATTCTCGAGGACTGGGCAAGGACGAACAACAGACAGGCCGAACATTACGAGGCGGGCGAGACCAAGTCCACGGGCGAGACAACGATGGACAGTACTAGAAGACACCTGGCCCCCGTCATTCAGCTCCTGCAGTGGTTGCGATGTTTTTCGTCGCTCGCCGCCGATGACCTGGAAGCTCTGGTCGGGACGCTACAGCAACTGAAGAAACTGACTTCCCAACAACTGATTCATGCCGCCAATCACTATCGGCCTGAAGTGGGAGAGAAGGGGCTCCCAAAAAGCGCCATGAAGTACTTGCTGGCCATACAAAAGGAGGCCGCTATAAAGCGTGATAACAGACTCAGCAGGGCCGCATCGCCCATGCCGACCCGGCACGCTCGGGCTCCGCATTCATGGCTCTGATCATCCAGCTGCTCGCCATGGGTGGTGACAACGAAGTCGGTTGGGAGTATCAGAAGCAGTTCGTCGCCAACCTCGAGGCAAAGGTTGTCGGCTCATCCTCCGGTACCTTCAAGGGCGTGGCTGACGGTGAGTACGTCGTTGGTATCACCTACGAAGAGGCTGCCCTCAAGTACGAGCGCGCCGGTGCCAACCTGAAGGTTGTCTACCCGGTCGAAGGCTCCTCCAAGGTTCCCAGCCCGATCGCCATCATCAAGGGTGGGAAGAACACCGAGAACGCCAAGAAGTTCGTCGACTTCATCCTCTCCAAGGATGTCCAGGACCTCATGGGCGACCTCAACCGCCGGACCGTCAGAACCGACGTCCAGCTCCCCTCCATCATGGTTCCCAACGACAAGCTCGGTGACATCCCCTATGACACCGTGTGGGTCGGCGAGAACAAGGACCGCATCATGGGTCTTTGGAAGAACCTGATCGTAGGAAGATAAGTATCGTTTCAGTGGTCAGGCCCCGTGTATGGGGCCTGACTGCCCTATTAAGAGGAGTGTATTTGGATGAGCCAGCCATTGATGATTGATCAGGTAACCAAGCGGTATGGGGACTTCGTCGCCATAGATGACGTCAGCATCGCGATCGAACAGGGGGAGTTCTTCACCTTGCTCGGACCATCGGGGTGTGGCAAGACCACGCTGCTGCGCATGATTGCCGGCTTCAACACCATCGAGGCAGGTGAGATCAAATTCGGCTCGACGGTCATCAACAACATCCCCGCCCACAAGCGGAACACCGGCATGGTCTTCCAGAACTATGCAATCTTCCCCCACCTCTCCGTCTTCGACAACGTCGCCTACGGCCTCAAGGCCCGGGGCCACTCGGCCAAGGAGATCGAACAGGAGGTCGACGAAGTCCTCTCGCTGGTACGGATGAAGGAGTACAAGGATCGCCAGCCCTCCCAACTCTCGGGAGGCCAGCAGCAGCGCATCGCCCTTGCCCGTGCCATTGTCATCAAGCCCGATGTCCTCTTGATGGATGAGCCGCTCTCGAACCTTGATGCGAAGCTGCGCGTCGAGATGCGCACGGTCATCAAGAAGATCCAGCAGAACCTCGGCATCACCACAGTCTATGTAACCCATGACCAGGAGGAAGCGCTCGCCATCAGCGACCGCATTGCGGTCATGAACCAGGGGACCATCCAGCAGATCGGTTCCCCCCTTGATATCTACACCCGCCCGAGAAACTCCTTCGTTTCGAACTTCATCGGGGTCTCCTCCTTCCTCCCCTGCGAGGTCTCGACCAGCAAGGGAGAGTCCCTGGTCAACGTCTACGGACATACCTTCCCCATGAAGCTCTCAAAGGCCTATAACGGCAAGGGGATCCTCGCCATCCGTCCGGAGGAGGTGACCTTGAATGAGGCCTCGGTGGACGGGGTTGCCTCAACCATCCAATTCGCCACCTTCCTCGGTGACTTCATCAACTACGAGGTCGTCCTCGGTGATGACACCATCATCCAGGTCAACGAATATCTCAAGGAGGGGCTTGCCATCAAGCACCCGGGGGATGCGGTCACGCTCACCTTCGATGCTGCGGCGGTGAATCTCTTCGATCTGGAGGGGAAGGAGAGTCTGCTATGATGGAGAAACTTCGCCTCAATCGCATCACGTTCTGGGGGTGGGTGATCATCGCCACCTTCGCCCTCTCGTTCGTCTTCTTGATCTACCCGCTGGTGGGCATGCTCTCGCGCTCCTTCCTCGGTGGAGAGGAGGGGACCCTCTCACTGCGCAACTATATCGATTTCTTCCGCCTGCCGTACTACTTCACCACCTTGAAGCACAGCTTCTCCGTCTCTATCATCACCACAATCCTGGCCATCCTCGTCGGGGTGCCGATGGGCTATGTCACGGCCCGGTACAACATCCCCGGCAAGCCACTGCTTAATGCAATGGTCGTCGTCTCGCTGCTCTCCCCACCGTTCATCGGGGCCTACTCGTGGATCATGCTGCTCGGGCGCAATGGATTCATCACCAACCTGGTCCGCCATATCGGCATCGAGATCCCGACAATCTACGGGTTCAAGGGCCTGATCCTCGTCTTCACCCTCAAGCTCTTCCCCTTCATCTACATGTATGTGCAGGGGGCTCTGCAGAGCTTTGACTCCTCGCTTGAGGAGGCGGCGGAGAACCTGGGTGTCTCGGGCTTCAAGAAGCTGATGACCGTCACCTTCCCCCTGATCATGCCGACCATCACGGCGGGGGCGGTGGTCGTCTTCATGACCTCGCTCGCCGACCTCGGGACCCCGATGTTGATCGGGGAGGGGTACAAGGTCCTCCCGGTCCTCGTCTACGAGGAGTACATGAGCGAGATCGGTGGCAACGCCACGATGGCGAGCACCCTGAGTGTGATCATCATCCTCTGTTCGCTGTTGGTGCTCTTGCTGCAGAAGATCTCCATCAGCAAGCGCTCTTACTCGATGAGTGGGCTCAGACCCCCGGCAGTCAAGAAGCTGAAGCCCGCAAACCGGGTTCTGCTGACGGCGCTCTGCTACCTGGTCGCCCTGCTTGCCCTCGCCCCGCAGATCACCACGGTGGTGACCTCCTTCATCAAGACCCACGGGCCGCTCTTCGTAAAGGGCTTCAGCCTCGATAGCTATCGCTCGGTCTGGTACAAGCTGTCGTCCAACATCATGCGCACCTTCCTCTACTCGACCATCGCGATGGTCTTCATGATCATCATCGGCATGTTCAGCTCCTACGTCATCGTGCGCAAGCGTTCGACGGCGACCTCGATTTTGGACTTCATCCTGATGAGCCCCTACGTCATCCCCGGTTCGGTCCTCGGTATCATCCTGGTCATGGCGTTCAACAAACCGCCGCTCATCCTCACCGGGACGGCGGCGATCCTCATCATCAGCTACACCATCCGCAAGATTCCCTACATCATCCGGTCCAGCACCGGTATCCTCTACCAGCTGGACCTGAGCAGTGAGGAGGCGTCCATCAACCTCGGCGTCTCGCCGATGAAGACCTTCTTCAAGATCACGGCGATCCTGATGCTGCCGGGGGTGCTCAGCGGTGCGATCCTCAGCTGGATCTCCACCATCAACGAGCTCTCCTCCACCCTGATCCTCTACTCCGGGCGGACCGGGACCATCTCGGTGGCGATCTACACCGAGATCATGAAGGACGGCTACGGCACCGCCGCAGCCCTCGCCTCGATCCTCACCTTCGCCACGATCATCTCCCTGCTCGTCTTCAACTGGCTGACCAAGGGCAAGGGGAGCGTCGTATGAGCGAGAGAGCCTTGGCCAGGCGACTGGAGGCTGCCAAGGAGGCAGCCCTCCTTGCCGGGCAGATGCTCCTCAATGCCACCGCCGATGAGCTGCTCTACCAGAACAAGGCCAAGAGCGATGTGGTGACGATCCTCGACACCAAGAGCGAGCACCTGATCCGTGACTACCTGCACTCCCGCTTCCCAGAGGATAACTTCCTCGGGGAGGAGGAGGGTCTGGTGGTCTACGGCGACGGCGGCACCTGGATCGTCGATCCCGTCGACGGGACCAACAACCTCGTCCACCATATCCCCGGCTACACGGTGAGCATCGCCTATGAGCGGGAGGTAGGCTGTCCGGTCCTCGGTGTGGTCTACTCGCCGATGCAGGACGAGCTCTTCAGTGCTGCCGAGGCTCAGGGGGCGTTCCTCAACGGTGATCCGATTGCCTGCTCCTCCACCGCCTCGGTGCGCGATGCGGTCACTGTCGCCCCACCGCCGCTGCGCGTCCCCGCCCTGCTGGAGAAGCACTTCATCCTCTACAGCGAGATGTGCAGGGAGAGCGGGGATCTGAGAAGCTTCGGTTCGGCGTCCCTGAACCTCTGCTATCTGGCCATGGGGCGGGTGGACGCGTTCTTTGAGTACCAGCTCAAGTACCACGACTACGGTGCAGCCATGGTCATCATCGCCGAGAGCGGCGGCTGCTTCTCTTCGATGCTGCCTGGGCAGACGATGCCCTACAGCGACATACTGGCAACCAACAAAGCCCTCCATCCATGGTATACTCAGACCATCATGCGCCTGGTGGGGGAGAGTGATGCGACCGACCAAGACATTCTTCAGTAAGCTGCTCGCCTCCTATCTCCTGATCGGGGTGCTTCCCCTCGTCATCCTCAGCCCCCTCGCCTACATCGTGACACGCAACATCCTCGTCGAACGGACCAAGGAGACCACACAGGAGTTTGCCACCCTTGGATACCGGCAACTGGAGGCGGTGGTCGACGATGCCGTCCTCATCCTCGAGACCATCGCGACCGACCCCGTCTTCGTCCCCCTCTTTGATGGTCCGCTCACCGACGATGAGCGCACCTCCCTCTACAACTCCCTCTTCCTCCTCCTGATGGGCAGGCAGAACAAGCCGGCGGTCTATGTGGTCGACTCCTCCCTGTCGGTGCGCCTGAACTCGGCGGAGATCCCCCCCGAGTACCATCTCGAGCAGTACCAGAATTGGGGGGTGCTCAGAAAAGCCGCCATAGCCGACGGGGAGGTGATCCTCTACCTGCATAGAGCCAACGACCCCTACCAGCGGGTGATGAGCATCGCCCGGTATGTGCAGACACCCTCGTTCAGTGGCTACATCATCCTCGATCTCTTCGAGGCACACCTGGCGGGGGTGCTCGCCAAGATCCCGGCGAACATGATGGTCAACCTTGCCATCCTCGATGAGCACAAGACCATGGGAATACCGTTCAAGGGGAGTATCTCAGGCGAGGATGTCACTGTGGTCCGACAGCAGGAGCATCTGCTGCTCACCCCTCAGACCACCCCTTCCGGCAGTCGCCGCATCTATGCCATCGAACCCGATCATCAGGGGGCGTTCTTTGTTGCAGCGACCCATTCGCTGCAGCAGATCGATGAGATCACCTCGCTCATCGCAACCATCAGCATCGGGCTCGGAACGCTCTTGACGTTGCTCGGTTTCTACCTCGCCTTCATCTACAGCCGGAAGGCCTCCGAGCCGCTCAAGGAGGTGGTTCGCTGCCTCGAGCGGGTGGGTGAGGGGGATTTCAGCGCCCGTACCGCCGTCACCTCCAACGATGAGTTCGGCCTCCTTGCAAGGTCTGTGGACCAGATGGTGGTGGATATGCAACGCCTCATCGAGGTAAACAACCAACGCGAGCAGAGCCTGCGCAGCGCCCAGATCAAGGCGCTGCAGGCGCAGCTGAACCCGCACTTCATGTTCAACTGCCTCGAGTTGATCAAGTGGTACATCCTCCTTGGAGAGGTCGAGAACGCATCGCAGACAGTCATCGAGCTCGGCCAGCTGCTGCGCAGTACCCTGGACCTCGGCGGAGGGTTGATCACCCTTTCTGAGGAGCTTGAGATCATCGGCCACTACCTCGCGCTGCAGCAGCGCAGGCTGGGGGCCCGCCTCTCGGTCTCCATCGAGGTGGATGATCGGCTCAGAGGCTTGATGATCCCCCGCTTCCTTCTCCAACCCTTGGTAGAGAACGCGGTCATGCATGGTCTTGAGAAGAAGAGGGGTAAGGGAGCGCTTCGCGTCACCGCTGAGAGGCGGGGTGGCACTGTCACCTTTGTCATTGCCGACAACGGCGTGGGGATGAAGAGCGAATCGGCCCAAGAGATCATTCGCTACCGAAAGATCATCGACCCTATGCAGGAGGGAACCGGGGTGCAGAACGTGCTCAGGCGACTGTTGCTCTACTATGGGGAGCAGTGCACCATCGATATCACATCCGAGCAAGGCGAAGGGACTCGCATCACCATCGTAATCGAGGAGGAGGGGTTACAATGGAAGAGCGATTGAGGGTACTGGTCATCGAGGATGAGGATATCATTCGCAAGGGACTGGTCATGACCACCGACTGGAAGGCGTTGGGCCTGGTGGTCATCGGGGAGGCGGACAATGGCATCGATGGCGAGGAGCTTGCCAGAAAGCTCCGTCCCGACATCATTGTCACCGATATCGCCATGCCCGGCCAAGATGGCCTCTCCTTGATCGGCAATCTGGTCGAAGAGCTGTTGGACAGCGAGTTCATCATCATAAGCGGTCATGCCCAATTCTCGTACGCCCAGCAAGCGCTCCACTACGGGGTGAAGGGGTATATCCTCAAGCCGATCGATCCCAGGGAGTTCGCTACCGTCCTCTCCAAGAGCGCCGAGGAGATCCGCGCCCGCGCCGGGAGGCGGGGTGGGGATGAGCTCTTGGAGCTCAAGGAGCTCTCCGCCTCCTTCCCGCAGTCCGGTCGAGACTACCGGGACCAATACATCCAGAGTGCCGTCAAGACCATCGAGGCCCACTACGCCGAGGCCCTGAATGTCGCAGACCTTGCCGAGCACATGGGGATCAGCGAGCGGACGCTGTCGGCCCTCTTCAAGGAGAAGACCGGCTACACCTTCCTCGAGTACCTCACCCTCTATCGGATGCAGAACGCCGCACGCCTCCTGCAACAAAAGGAGATCCAGGTACAGGAGGTCGCACCGGAGGTGGGCTACAAGGACTACCGCTACTTCTGCCGGGTCTTCAAGGGCTGCTTCGGAGTGACCCCGCTCCAGTACAAGAGGGGAGAGAAGAAGGAGAGCGGGTCCTAGGAGAAGTAGATCCGCTCGGCATTGTCGTAGAAGACCGCTCTCTGTTCACTCTCGGTGAAGAGCTCCAGCTGGTAATCCAAGAGCTTCTGGTAGGAGTTGGCGACCAATGTCGAGGGGGCATCGGTGCCCCACATCAGGCGCTCCGTTCCCACAAGGTCCTTGGCGAGGCGGATGAAGTGCTGGGCGATGGGGAAGGGGTAGGCTTCGGGCCGTGTCTTGTGGTGGAGGGCAGCCAGGTCGAAGCTGATCGTCTCACTCTTGAGAATCTTCAACGCATCGATGAGCTCGCTCTCATGGTGGCGCCTAGGGCTGGTGAGGTGGCAGATGACGATGGGCAGGGAGGGAAATTGCCGGGCTATGGTGGCAACAGCCTTAGGCTGGTGGCTGCCATCCCCGGGGCTGCCGAGGTCGAAGACCACCATCCCATTGTGTGCGGCGATCTCTTCGTAGACGCCCATCATGCGTTTTGAATCGAGGGCGAAGTCTTCGTGGCTTCCCATGATGCCACAACCCGTGGACATCTCGAACTTGAAGATGGAAAAGCTCTCAAGGAGGTGAGCGATGATACTCGCTGCGCTTCTGCAGTAGGGGTCGAAGGTTGCGGCGGCGGCAAAGCGGGTGGGGTGCTCCGTGACGACCTGCTTGAGGTATTCGTTGGCAAAGCCGAGGAATCCGCCTTGCAGAAGGACCGCCTTCTCTATGTGGTGTTCGTCCATGATGGCAAGGAGACGCTCTGCTGCGAAGGAGGTGTCGCCGTAGGATGGTGGGATGAGCTGGATGACCTGTCCGGTTGCCCAGACCGCCTTGCCCCCTTCGAGGGCCCTGAGCTCTCCGTCGGCGCCAAAGCCGCAAAGGGTCTTGAAAACATGTGCGTGTGCATCGATATACTGCATGATGTTGCTCCTTGCTTGAAACGATAGGGTGGTTTCCTCTGGTGGTCAACAATGGATTTGTAGCCAAAAGATCAAGAAATGATACTTTTTTGTCAAAACAATCGTGCTGGTTTACCACGGGCTCCCACCCCACACTTAGGTCAGAATGCAAATTGGAGGCATGATATGAAAAAACTACTCACAGTTTTACTCGTTGCTCTTCTCTTGACCGGATCGCTCTTCGCCGCCGGTTCCAAGGAATCGGGAGCCCAGGCCGGGCCGGTAACCCTGCGCGTCTCGTGGTGGGGCGGCGATGCTCGCCATAACGCCACCCTGAAGGCCATGGAGGCGTATACCGCCCAGAACCCCAACGTCAAGCTTGAGGGCGAGTACGGTGGATGGGACGGCTACTACCAGAAGATCGTCACCCAGATCGCCGGTGGCACCGCTCCTGACATCATCCAGATCGACCAGCCTTGGCTTGCTGAGCTTGCGTCGAAGGGCGATGTCTTTGCCGTCATCGACAACACTATGGTCGACCTCTCCCAGTTTGATGCAAAGTTCCTCGAGGACTACTGCACCTACAACGGCAAGCTCATGGGCCTGCCCACCGGGACCAACGTCAACACCTTCATCGTCGACACCAAACTGCTCTCGGACTTCGGCATCGATCCCAACACCGTCTGGACCTGGGAGAACATGATCAGTGAAGGCCGGAAGATCAACCAGAAGGACAAGAGTGCATACTTCAGCGGCGCTACGCCGGACATCATGCGCTTCTGGTTCGAGGTGTACATCGCACAGCTCGCCGGCGCTGTCGTCGACAACAACAAGAGAGTCGCCTTCACCGAAGCGCAGGGCACCGAGGCGTTCACCTACCTCAAGCGCTGGTTCGACGAGGGCATCGTAGCTCCCTTCAGCCAGACCTCCCTCTTCTACCAGAAGTTCCAGGAGAACCCCACATGGATCAACGGCAAGATGGCCACTTCCTGGGATTGGGTCAGTTCGATGGACAAGGACATCGGCGCTCGCAAGAGCTTCGAGACCCGCCAGTACCCCGTCATGGCCAATGCCGTCAACACCGGTGTGTTGATGCGCCCCTCCCAGATCTTCGTGGTGAACAACAACTCGAAGAACAAGGCTGAGGCCATCAAGCTGCTCAACTACCTCTTCACCGATCCTGTTGCCATCGAGAAGCTCGGCACCGAGCGTGGTATCCCCTCAACCGTCATTGGCAGGAGTGTGCTCGCTGAGAAGGGCATGATCAGCCAGATGGCCGAGAAGGCGACCAACGAAGGGATCGCCCAGGCAGGAGACCCGCAGTCCGTCTACCAGATGAACAGCGAGGTCATCCAGACCATGCAGGATGTCATCGATGAGTTTGGCTTCGGCAAGCTGACTCCAGCTCAGGCCTCCGCCAAGATGATCAAGAGCCTTGAGGCAACCTTGGCTTCACTGTAAACACTATCTATCGAGCCACTTGGTTTCTGCCAAGTGGCTCTCTTCCAAGGGGAATCAGATGAAAATCAAAAAAAACTACAGCTACTCAGGATACCTCTATATCCTGCCATGGATCCTGGGCTTCCTGCTCCTGCAGCTCGTTCCCCTGGTGAACTCCTTCTGGTACTCGTTCACCAACTTCCAGCTCCTCGGCAAGGCCCAGTTCCTTGGCCTCGACAACTACAAGAAGATCTTTCTCAGCGATGCCGTCTTTCGCCAATCCTTGAAGGTGACCTTCTACTACGTCCTGATCGCCGTCCCCTTGAAGATTGCCTTTGCACTGGTCATCGCCATCATCCTCAACCAGAACATTAAGGGTATCAACCTCTTCAGGACCCTCTATTATATCCCTTCGATCCTCGGCGGCAGCGTCGCCATCAGCGTGCTGTGGAAGTACCTCTTCATGAACCAAGGGGTGGTCAACAACATCATCGGCCGCTTCGGGATCGGCGCCATCGACTGGCTCGGCGATCCGCGCCTCGCCCTCGGCACCGTCAGCCTGGTCACCATCTGGCAGTTCGGCTCGTCGATGCTGCTCTTCCTCGCTGGCCTCAAGCAGATTCCGGTCAGCCTCTATGAAGCGGCCAAGATCGATGGAGCGGGGCGGATGAGGACCTTCTGGTCCATCACCCTGCCCGAGCTCTCCCCGATCGTCCTCTTCAACCTGATCATGCAGATGGTGCAGGCATTCCAGGAGTTCAACGGCCCTTACATCATCACCCAGGGCGGGCCGCTGAAGTCCACCTATCTCCTGCCTCTTTATATCTACGACGAGGCCTTCAAGAAGTTCAACATGGGCTATGCCTCCGCCATCGCCTGGGTGCTCTTCACCATCATCACCGTGCTGACCCTCGTGGCCTTCTGGTCCTCGAAGAAGTGGGTCTACTACGCCGGCGACAAGCGGAACTGATGCCATGACCGATATCGCAACCCTAAACGACATGCAGGCGGCCCGCCGGGCGCGGCTCAGGCTGCTTTCCACCTCGGTCCGCTACGTGCTTCTCTTCGCTGTCGGACTCGTCATGCTCTATCCGCTGATCTGGCTGGTGGGCGCAAGCTTCAAGACCAATTCGGAAATCTTCTCCGGTGCCGGTTTCATCCCGGAAAACCCGACACTGGATTGCTATATCCGCGGCTGGGAAACCTCGACGCCCTATACGTTCGGCCGGTTCTTCTGGAATTCGTTCCTGATCATCCTGCCGAAAGTCGTCGGCACGGCGATTTCCTGCACCATGGCGGCCTATGCCTTCGCGCTGCTGTTCAAGGTCCGCGGCCGCGATTATCTGTGGGTGATGGCCGCGGCGATGGCCAGCTACATGATCGCCCGCTTCGCCGGCGAGCACTGGGGCAGCCCCACCGGCGTGTTCCTGTCGGCCATGCTGCTGACCGCGGCCGGCCTAATTTTTAAA
>CALFMX010000330.1 GCA_937902565.1 uncultured Spirochaetales bacterium | reverse complement strand
AAAGTTCGTTGAAGAGTCCGCTTTGGGTTGTGCGCATCCAGCTCTCCACCCGGTAGAGCTCGCTGCCCGGATCGGCGGCGAGCAGCGGGGAATCCGCCTTCACCTGCAAGAAGCGCAGGATGCAGATGTAGTTGGATCTGCCTACAGAGAGGGCTGTCTTGCACTCGATGCCCAGGCTGGAGAGGAGGATTGGCAGGTCCTTCTCAAAGAGCTGGCGCTGGAGGTTGATGGTGGAGGTGGCCACCACCGTCCGCTCATCGGGAGCCTCCTGAGAGCGCAGGGCCGCGATGGCCAGATAGGCGAATGACTTGCCGATGCCGGTGCCCGCCTCGACGGCACAGATGGCACCCTGGCGGTAGCTTTCGCGCACCAGGTCGGCCATGAGAAGTTGGCCTTCGCGAAACTCATAGGTGGGAAAGTGCGCTTCAAGCGCCCCACCCGTATCGAAGATCCGGTAGATGTCATCCTTCGTCAATGTGATATTCCTGTAGTTTTCTATGGAGCGTCTTGCGCCCGATGCCCAGCACCTCGGCAGCCCGCGTCTTGTTTCCACCGCATTGTGCCAGGGTGGAGATGATCAACTTCTGCTCCGCTTCGGCAAGGGTGATGCCGACATCGATCGAGACCGATCCACCGCCCTCGGAGCGACCGATCTGCTGGGGCAGGTCCTCCACCTCTATTATGGTACCGCGGGCGAGCACCACCGCACTCTCGATGCAGTTGCGCAGCTCCCGGATGTTGCCCGGCCAATCATAGGCGAGCAGAGCCCGCTTGGCGGCATTGGAGAAGCCTTCGATCTTCCGCCCGTTCTCCTCGCTGTACTGGGTGAGGAAGCTGGTGAGCAGGAGCGGGATGTCCTCCTTGCGCTCCCTCAGCGGCGGGACGACGAGCGAGACGACGTTGAGGCGGTAGTAGAGGTCCTCTCGAAAGTTCCCCTTCTCGATCTCAGCGAGGAGGTCCTTGTTGGTGGCACAGACGATCCTGACATCGACATCGATCGTCTTCTCCCCCCCGACCCGTTCGAATTGACGCTCCTGGAGGACCCTCAGCAGCTTCACCTGGGTCTGCAGATCGATCTCTCCGATTTCATCGAGGAAGATCGTGCCCCCGTCGGCGAGCTCGAAACGCCCGCGCTTCTGGGCCACAGCCCCGGTGAAGGAGCCCTTCTCATGGCCAAAGAGCTCGCTTTCTAGAAGTGATGCACTCAGCGCTGCGCAGTGGACCTTGATAAGCGGCCCCTTCGAGCGGGTGG
>CALFMX010000329.1 GCA_937902565.1 uncultured Spirochaetales bacterium | reverse complement strand
CGTAGGTTCGAGTCCTTCCCCTGCTAAATAGTTGGTTTGATAATGGACTGGCGGATGCACAAAGGTGCACGACAGGACGGTGATTCCAGATTCTACCAGGCTTTGGGCAACTCGTTGGGGCGGCAGTGGTCGCACAGTGGGTTGCCTTCATTGTTTCTACACCCTTTGTTCCCAGAATATCACGTGCTTGTAATCAGGGTGCTCTGCGGTATGATAGACAGAGAACCGTAAGGAGCACCCCATGTCTATCCACCGTTGTATCGGTATCTTCACCGCCGGTTTGGATGATGAGTACCAGGCGAGCATTTGGCACGCAATGGAGCAAGAGGCCTCGCGCAGAGGCTTGGGCACCATCTCGTTCATCGGCTCACGCCTAGGCAGTCCTATAGCGAGCGAAGCGTCATCAAACCTCGCCTACAACCTGGCGAGCCGGCATAATATCGATGGCCTGATCGTCATCGCCTCCTCGCTTGCCACCTTCTTCTCGACGGTGGACCTCCACCAATTCTTCTCCAGGTGGTCAAACCTCCCCAGTGTCTCCATCGGCATGCACCTGGAGGGCATGAGCGATGTCACTGTCGAAGGGGGAGAGGGGATGCGCACCTTGGTGGAGCATCTGTTGGCAGTGCACGGGAGGCGGCACATCGCTGTGGTGAAGGGTCCGGTCTACCACCAGGAGTCGATTAGCCGCTTTGATACGGTTGCCCAGGTGCTCGAGGAGCACTCCATCCCTCTCCGGCCCTCCCATGTTCTGGAGGGGGAGTTCACCGAAGAGTCGGGCCGCAAGGCCGTACGCCGTCTTGTCGAGGAGGGGACCGAATTCGATGCCCTTGTCTGCCTCAACGACTGGATGGCGCTTGGGGCACTGGAGGAGCTCACACGCTCTGGCATCCGTGTTCCCGATGATGTCTCGGTCGTCGGCTTCGATGGCCTTGACCCGGCCCGCTATGCCACCCCTCCGCTCACCACCGTTGCCCAGCCCCTCTATGAGATGGGCATCCTCGCCGTCGACATGCTCGACCGTCTGATGGCTGGCGGCGGGGAGGAGCACATCTGCCTTCCCTGTACCCCGGTCATCCGTGAGTCGTGTGGCTGCAATCCCCATGTCGGTCTGACACCGGGCCTCACCGCCCTTCCCCAGCACGCAACGGCTGCCGAACGGATGGCGAGTGAGGATCTAATCGCCTTGATGGCAGAGGGCGACTACGACAGTTGGATCGCCCGGCTCAACCGCGCCCTCGATGCGACAGCTGCTTCCAGCGGTGCCTTGTACCGTTGGCAGGACTACCTGTCGGTGATTGAGTACCGGAGCAGGGGGGAGGGAGGGGTGAGCAGGGAGGAGCGGTCCATCATGATGGCGGGGGCACGGACATTGGTAGGCGAGAAGCTCTCCCGTTTCCAGGCAGCTAAGCGGGTGGCGGTGCAAAAATCATTCGACAACCTGCGGATCGTCAGCGCCACCCTGTCGGGCACCTTTGAGTCGGAGCAGCTGATCCCCAACCTTCGCGAGAGCCTCCAGCAATTTGATCTGGATGAGGGCTATCTGGTCAGCTTCACTGACCAGCGCGACCGGGCACGCCTGGTGATGACCACCCATACGATCGACTGCGATGAGGCGTTGGCACGTTCGTTCCCGCTCGAGGAGATCCTCCCATCGTGCCTCCCCCCTGCGTGGCGAAGGCGGCGATGGGTACTGCTCCCGTTGGTCTACCTTGATGAGCCGATGGGCTATCTTCTCGTCCCCTTCGGCATGGTGGCTCCCGAGCTCTATGCGGTATTGCAGGAACAAATCTCAGCTACCTGGAAAGGATCGTTGTTGCTGCAGCAGATCCGGGACCACGAGCGTACCCTCGAGGAGCAGGTGGAGCGGCGGACCGATGACCTGAGGGCAGAGGTGAAACGACGGATTGAACTTGAGAACGAAGTGATGGAGATTGCCACCAAGACGATGGAGCGCATCGGCCAGGATCTGCACGATGACCTCTGCCAGTACATCCTCGGCATCTCCCTGCTTGCCACATCGGCCAACCAGAAGTTGATCGAACAGCATGGGATCCATGTCGCTGAGCTCGAGGAGATCAGCGGGCACCTCGACCACGCCATCTCCAAGGTGCGGACGATCAGCCGGGGCCTCATGCCCCTCGAGCTCTCCTCATCCTCCTTCGTCCAGCGCTTGGAGGCGTTGGTCAGTGAGAGCCTGCGCCATGCAGAGGTCGAGATCGACATCAACATCGACCCGGCATTCACCATCGCCGACTCGACTCGGGAGCTCAACCTCTTCCGCATCGTCCAGGAGGCACTGACCAATGCCATCAAGCATTCAAGGGCCTCGCACATCGAGGTCTCCTCCACAAGCGTGCGAGTGGAAGGCGGGGTCACCTCCTATACCCTCTCCATACGCGATGATGGCATCGGGCTGGCCCGAAAGCCCAATATCCGCGGATTGGGGATGCGCATCATGAAAAACCGGGCAGCCATGGCAGACGCGCTGCTGACAGTGGAGTCGAGCAGTGACGGGACACTGGTTACCATAGCATTCAAGGAGGACTCCCATGCCTAGGAGTGTTCGTTTTCTCATCGTCGATGATCATCCCCTCTTCAGCCAGGGGCTGGCCTCCCTTATCTCCAATCACAAGGGGTGGGAGGTGGTCGGGGAAGCGGTCAGCATCGCCGAGGCGTTGACGCTGCTTGGGGTCCACGAGGTGGATGTCGCCCTCGTGGACATTTCCCTGCGTGAGGAGAATGGCCTCGATCTAGTGAGGACCATCAAGGGGATGTACCCCAAGGTTCTCTCCCTGATCATCTCCATGTACGACGAGACCGTCTACGCCTCGGCTGCCTTGAAGGCGGGAGCGTGCGGGTATGTGATGAAGCAGGAGGCCGCCTCATCCCTGATCGAGGCGATCAAAGAGGTGCTCGATGGCAAGGTCTACCTCTCACAAGATATGCAGCAACGGCTGTTGAGAACGATGGCCGTCGGTGAATCGGCCGCTGACATCGATCCGGTTAAGTTGCTCAGTGTCCGTGAACTCGAGGTCCTGCGCCTCATCGGCTCTGGCTATGGGGTGGGGGAGATCGGCTCGGCCCTCAACCTCTCGGTCAAGACCATCAACGTCTACCGGGACAACATCCGCCACAAACTCGCCATCAGTGATGCAGCCTCGCTGCGGCGATTTGCCATCAAGTGGACAAAGAGCCAGGAGACCTAGGACAAACATCCTATGAAAATATGGGCAAACACCTAATGGCGGGGGTCATGGGCGTGTCATACCATAACAGTGGGATGGTGGAAACCCCACTATCCCTGTCCGACAATCTAGGAATCTATACGATACTTAAGGAGGTGTCTGTATGAAACGTACCATGCGTACTGTGCTGTGCATGCTACTGGTGGCCAGCATAGCCGTCTCTCTCTTTGCAGCTGGCAAGGCGGAGGAGGCCAAGGCCACGCGGAAGGTGATCAACCTGTGGAGCTTCACCGATGAAGTGCCCAAGATGATCGAGAAGTTCAAAGCCCTGAATCCTGACTTTGACTATGAGGTGAGGTCGACCATCATCGCTACGACCGATGGCGCCTACCAGCCGGCCCTTGACCAGGCGTTGGCCGGTGGAGGAGACAATGCACCGGACATCTACTGTGCAGAGGCCGCATTCGTGCTCAAGTACACCCAAGGCGATGCCGCGCACTTTGCCGCTCCCTACAAGTCTCTTGGCATCAACGTCGATGCAAAGCTGAAGGAAGCCGACATCGCCCCGTATACGGTGGACATCGGCACCAACAGCTCCGGAGACCTTGTGGGTCTGGGCTATCAGGCAACTGGTGGTGCCTTCATCTACCGCCGCTCAATTGCCAAGGATGTCTGGGGCAACGATGATCCGGCGTTCGTCACCAGCAAGGTCGGACCGGGCTGGGACCGGTTCTTCGCAGCTGCTGAGGAGCTCGCCCGCAAGGGGTACGCCATTGCCAGCGGTGATGGGGATATCTGGCATGCCGTTGAGGGCAGCTCCCCGCAGGGGTGGATCGTCAATGACAAGCTCTTCATCGACAAGACCCGCGAGGACTTCCTCGATATGTCGAAGATGATGTTGGAGAAGGGATACACCAACGACACCCAGGACTGGACCGATGCGTGGTTTGCCGATATGAAGGATGCCGGTGTCAAGAAGGCGTTCGGCTTCTTCGGCCCCGCTTGGTTGATCAACTACGTCATGGCCGGTAACAGTGGCGGCGATAGGCCCGGAGAGGGTACCTATGGTGACTGGGCCGTCTGTGAGCCCCCGGTCGGCTTCTTCTGGGGCGGCACCTGGGTGATCGCCAACGACAAGAGCCCGGTCAAGGATGCGATTGGCAAGATCATCGAGTGGATCACCCTCGACAGCTCCAACACCGGCCTGCAGTACTACTGGGCAAACGGCACCCTTGATGGCCCCGGCGGCACCAAGGATACGGTGGCCAGTGGGACGGTCATGCAGAAGAGCGATGGTACACTTCCGTTCCTCGGTGGCCAGAACATGTTTGACGTCTTCGTCCCTGCCGGAGCATTTGCCACCGGCAAGAACAAGACCCAGTACGATGAGACGATCAACATCTACTGGCGTGACCAGGTGCGAAACTACAGTAACGGCCTGAAGACCAAGGCTCAGGCCATCGCTGACTTCAAGCGTCAGGTTGCCGACAACCTTGCCCTTGATATCTAAGAACAATGTACCGCGTCCACAGCTACCGGCAGGTAGTTGTGGACCCGTCATCCAACAGGGAAGGGGGAGTCTCAATGGCCCGCAGGGGAGTCAGCTATGCAAAGTGGGGATATATCTTCTCCAT
Organism: uncultured Spirochaetales bacterium; assembly: GCA_937902565.1. Lineage (GTDB taxonomy): Bacteria > Spirochaetota > Spirochaetia > Sphaerochaetales > Sphaerochaetaceae > Sphaerochaeta. Next base: position 738 of record CALFMX010000329.1, on the reverse strand, counting down.
ACCGTTCGTCGTCACATTTCTCATCTTCTCCCTCTATCCGACCCTCTATACGGTGGTGATCGGGTTCACCGACCTGAGGGGCCTGGGCAAGACCGCCTTCAAGTTCCTCTCCGATCCGTTTGAAAATTATAAATTGATCCTCGCCAATGCAACGTTCAAGAAGTCGTTGGCCAACACCGCCATCATCTGGATCATGAACTTCATCCCCCAGATCACCCTGGCCCTGCTCTTGACTGCGTGGTTCACCACCCGTCGTTTCCACGTCAAGGCCCAGGGAGCGTTCAAGGTGTTGATCTACATGCCCAATATCATCACCGCAGCCACCATCGCCATCCTCTTCAACTCACTCTTCGGCTACCCCAAGGGCCCGATCAACGACCTGCTCATACGCCTAGGCATCATCGAGGGGCCACGGCACTTCCATCTGCAGAAGTGGACGGCCAAGGGGGTTGTCGCCTTCATCCAATTCTGGATGTGGTACGGCAACTCGATGATCGTCCTCATCGCAGGGGTGCTGGGTATTGATGTCACCCTCTTCGAGGCTGCAGAGATTGATGGTGCCAATGCGCCGCAAATCTTCTTTAGAATCACCCTGCCACGGCTCAAGACCATCGTCCTCTACGTGCTGATCACCAGCATGATTGGCGGGCTGCAGATGTTCGATATCCCCAGGCTCTACCTTCTCGGCGGGCCTGACAACGCTACCCTGACCAGCAGTGTCTTCATCTACAACCAGGC
>CALFMX010000328.1 GCA_937902565.1 uncultured Spirochaetales bacterium | reverse complement strand
TCTGGTATGACCCCTTCACTCCGGCGACAATGGTATGCGAGACAGCGTCGCGCGATTTGTAGCCCGTCTTGTCGTGGTAGTTGCCCAACGCATCGGAACCATTGGATGTCGGAGTGGTCACATCAAGAGGATTTCCGCCCCCGATTTTACGCCATACGGTGAACATATCGAAGGTTCCATGGGCCATATAGAAGAGGTTGGCGTCTACGGCCCACTTGCCGAACGACTTCACCCCACCGTTGAGGTTGACGACGATCGCATCGTTTCCATAGGTGTAGCCAAGGAAGCCCGGGTTGTAGTGGGTGCCCGAGGTATTGGTGAACTCCCGCACAACCCCCACATAGTTGAGGCCATATTTGTCGAAAGCCCCAACCGTGGGATTTTCATTTTCACTGTATCGAAGGTAGAGGTAGGGGTCGGTGTGGGCAAACTCCAAGGACGCATGGCCGACCACCTGACTGAAGGGGAGCACGCCCTTCCCCCCCGCCAGTACGCCAAAGGCCTGGGGGAATGCTGCGGTAGTGGCGTCGGCGATCGGTTCACCCGGCATGGAGAACTCATCCACGATCCCCTGTGCATAGATATTCAGCCCCTTGATGGGGGTGTAGTCGAGCTCAAGGGCCAGGACGGAGTTCGCGTTGTAGCGGATATAGTAGTTATGGAAGATGGCGGCGGGATTGAGGAAGCGCAGGTCAAAGTAATTCTCCTCACTTTGGTACATGATGCTCTCAGTGAGGGCGAGGCCGACCTTATCCTTAAAGAGACGCCCCTCGAGACGATGGGACATGAAGAGATGGAGACCGGTTTGCAACGTTCCTTGCTCTGTGCCCAAAATAGCGCCATTTGTGAGAGAATCGGAGATGTAGTGCTTCTGATGAGGGAAGAAAGAGGTGACGAAGGTATATTTGAATCGATCTGAGAAGGTGGTGATTCGGGCCAGATTGTGGTACTTGAGCGTATCGCTCATGGCGAGGTTCCCACTCGTGCCCGCTCCCCAGTTGAGGCGATCGCGACCAAGCTGGAAGCTCCAGTGGTCACCGCCTGCCGCTACGAAGGCTCGATATGGCACGTTGAAGTCGAGGTCCCATATTTCAGCAGGTGGAACCATT
>CALFMX010000327.1 GCA_937902565.1 uncultured Spirochaetales bacterium | reverse complement strand
CTCCTCCTCGATCATCGCGGGATCCTGCAGGTCGAGCGGGAGGGGGATGAGCTGGTCTCCCAACTCCTCTCGAAGAAGGCGGGCACGCTCCACGGCGCTGTGGTAGCCACAGAGCACCCGATCACCGCGCGCTACGAAGTGGCGGCAGATCGCCGAGCCGAGGGTGCTGGTCCCACCGCTGACGAGAACGACCATCGCTACTCCTCCTCCACAAACCGGCCAAGGTGGGGGCAGTGTGCCCAAGGGGCCAGACTATGGTGGTCTGCGAGGGCAAAGCCCCCCTCGCTCCAGGCAGGCATCATCGTTGTAGCGCAGAGCGCCCACCCCTCCTCACCGATCGGGCGGCTTGCCTGCCATGAGCCTGCTCGCACCGTTACCACCGGCACCCTCCCCTCGCTTGCCCGTCCAAGCACGGTGAGGGTATAGGAGCCGTTGTCTTCGAGGGTCAGCTGTTCGACAGGCGAGCCTTCAAGGTGGTACCACACCTCATCGCTTGTGAGGCGATGGAAGCGGCTGTAATCAGCGTGGGTCATCAAGTAGAGGATCGTCGAGCCGCTCACCTTTCCATCGTCCCCGCAGAAGGTGTGCACCCGGGCAAAGAACCCGCCCTCCCCCTCAAGCGGAGAGAGGCCGAGGCCCTCTACCAAGGCGTGTGCCCGCCCGTTCAGACCGGCCATTCGCGGGTGATGGCCCTTACCAGTGCGGTGAAGCTCTCCTTGACCCGCTCGCCGGTCTCCATCACCTCGGTGTGGGTCAGCTTCTGCGCAAGGATGCCGGCCGCCATGTTGGTGATGCAGCTGATGCCCAGCACCCTCATATGCATGTGGCTGGCGGCGATCGCCTCGGGGACGGTGGACATACCCACCGCATCGGCTCCGAGGATCCGGGCGGCACGAATCTCGGCCGGGGTCTCGAATGAGGGGCCTGCAAAGAACATGTAGACCCCCTCCTGGAGGGCCATCCCGAGCTCCCGGGCCTTGGTGCGGGCGATCTCATTGAGGGCCTTGTCATAGGCGTTGGACATATCGAAGAAGCGCTCCCCGAGCTCTTCAATGTTCGGCCCACGCATCGGATTGTCAGCTACCAGGCGGATGTGGTCGGTGATCAGCATCAGGTCCCCGCTCTTGAAGGCGGTGTTCACCCCGCCGGCGGCATTGGTGACCAATAGCTCCTTGATCCCCAGGGCATGCATCACCTGGATGGGGAAGACCACCTGGTCAAATCCGTACCCCTCGTAGTAGTGGAAGCGCCCCTGCATGCAGAGCACCCGCTTGCCCTCCAAGGTGCCGGCGACGAGGCGGCCCTTGTGGCCAAAGACGGTTGAGACGGGAAAGTGGGGGATGTCCTTGTATGAGATGGTGATGCTGTCACCCAACTCATCGGCCAGATCACCGAGCCCACTTCCCAACACCATGCCGATCTGGATCGGTTCGCTTCCGATCCGGCTCGTGATATACATTGCAGCTTCCTGCATCTTATCCAATAGTCGATCCATATACGCCTCCAAAATACGTTAGAACGGTTGGCCGCTCGCCTTCGGCGCAGCGGACTTCTTCGAGAAGAGGACCAGGGCCACCAGCGTCGCGACATAGGGGAAGACCTTGAAGATGACGGGGGGGACCACCGACAGCGAGGGGATGACCTGACTGACATTGGCTATGGTGGTGGCACTTCCGAAGAAGAAGGTTGCCCCGAGGATCCCCAGTGGTTTCCACTGGCCGAAGATGAGCGCGGCGATGGAGAGGAAGCCCAATCCAGCGACGGAGCCGTGGAACTCACCACTGTAGGTGATGAGGATGACGGCACCACCGAGGCCGGAGAGCGCCCCGCTCATGATGACGCCGAAGTACCGCATCTTGTGGACGTTCACCCCCGCCGACTCGACAGCGGAGGGGTGCTCGCCACACGCCCTGAGGCGAAGGCCGAAGCTGGTCTTGTAGAGCAGCATCCATGAGAGTGCCCAGATGATCAGGACCACCCAGGTGGTCCAGTAGGTCTGGCTGAAGAAGAGCGGGCCGATGATGGGGATCTTTGCCAGAACAGGGATGTTCTTGCGAATGATCCCCATCTTGATACGTACGTTGCCACTGCCGCTGATCAGCCGGGCGAGGTAGACGGTGATCGCGCCGGCGAGCATGTTGATCGCTGTCCCGCTGATGACTTGGTCAGCCTTCAAGTTGATCGACGCGAAGGCGTGCAGGAGGCTGAAGAGGGCCCCGGCAACAACGCCGGCGACCAAACCGAGGATGAGCAGGGAGGTCGGGTGCATCGCCATCGTCGGCTCCAGGAGCCGGATGGTGATGGCTGAAGCGAAGTAGCCGACCAGCATCAGGCCCTCGAGGCCGAGGTTGGTCACACCACTGCGCTCACAGTAGAGGCCGCCGAGGGCGGTAATCAGGAGGGGGATTGTATAGGCGATGGCATAGGGGAAAATACTACTGAGGGTCGTCCACATACGCTTACTCCTCCTCACTCTGTTCAGGATGGCGAGACCTGCGGTACCTGGTGATCCGATCCCAGAAGCGCTGGAAGAGCACGCTGGTCGCGGTAAAGTAGATGATGACGGCGATGATCGAGTCGGCAATCTCCGGAGGAACCGAGGTCATTGCGTTCATGAACCCCTTGCCGGATTGCAGAACACCGAAGAAGAGCGAGCTGAACAGCACCCCCAATGGATTGGAGGCTCCCAGGAGGGCTACGGCGATTCCATCAAAGCCCTGGGCGGGGAGGACCCCGATCTGCATGTTGCGTGAGTAGCCGGTGTAGAAGGAGAGACCGGCAAGGCCGGCAAGCGAGCCGGCGATCATCATCGAGATGATGACGTTGCGATTGACCTTGATCCCCGCGTATTCGGCGCAGAAGCGGTTCGACCCGACAGCCTTGAGACCGAAGCCCAGGGTCGTCTTGTCGAGGATGAAGCGGATGATGATCACTGCGGCAATGGCGATGAAGAAGCCGTAGTTGATGTATGACCCGTTGAAGAGCTTGGTCAGCCAGGGAGCCCTCAGCGATTGGCTCACCGCAATGGAGGCGCTCTCCGTCTCAAGCGATGGGCCCTTGAGGTAGGCGGGGACAAAGTAGTAGATCGACCAGTAGGCGATCCAGTTCATCATGATCGTCGCCACGACCTCGTGGACGTTGAACCGGGCCTTCAGGAAGCCGGGGATCACACCCCACAGCGCCCCTCCGATGAGGGCACTGGCGATGAGGACCACCAAGAAGAGTGGGCGGGGCAAGAAGACCTTGTGGGCCACCAGCGTTGCGCAGAGGCCACCGATGAGCATCTGCCCGCTCGCCCCGATATTGAAGAGCCCGGTCTTGAAGGCGAAGGCCACTGAAAGGCCGACCAGCATGAGGGTGGTGGCGGTGGCCAGGGTATTGCCCACCCGCTCGATGTTCATCAGGCCCCCACGGAAGAGGTAGTAGAACCCCGTAAAGGGGTTGCTGCCGATCAAGGCCATCAGGACGGCTCCGCCGATGAGGCCGAGGAACACTGCACTGACAGCAACGAGGAATGCGTTGCTCGATGTTGCCCGGCGGCTTTTTTTCTTCATCGTCTGCCCTCCTTCCTTGCGATGCCGGCCATCATGAGGCCGACCTCATCCTCATTGGTCTCCTCCGTCTTGACGATATCGACCAACTCCCCGCCGAACATGACGGCTATCCGATCGGAGAGGTTGAAGATCTCATCAAGCTCAAATGAGACGAGCAGGACGGCGTATCCCTTGTCCCGATGGGCGACGAGCTGGCTATGGATGTACTCGATCGCCCCGACATCCAGACCCCGGGTGGGCTGGACTGCGATCAATAGCTCGCTCGCCCCGCTGATCTCGCGTCCCACGATGAGTTTCTGCTGGTTACCGCCGCTGAGCTTGCCGGCCAGGGAGTAGATCCCCTCGCCGCTGCGCACATCGAAGCGGTCGATGACCTCCTGGGCATAATCACCAAGGTAGGCGGCATCGAGGATTCCCCGCTTGCTGAAGGGGGGCCGGTAGTACTCCTTGACCGCCACATTGTCCGCGAGGCTCGAGCTCATGACCAGGCCACGCTTCTGCCGATCCTCGGGGATATGGCCGACCCCGACCTCGTTGCGTCGCCTGACATCGGCGTGGGTGATGTCATTGCCATCGACGATGACCGATCCACTCTCGATCGGGCGGAGGCCGGTAATGGCCTCGATGAGCTCGCTCTGCCCATTGCCGTCGACACCGGCTATGCCGACGATCTCTCCCGCCTTGACGGTGAGGGAGAACCCCTTCACCCCCAAAAGGCGCTTGTTGTTCAACACATTGAGGTCACGGACCTCGAGGATATCCCGCCCGCGTTGGGCCGGCTTCTTCTCAACCTTGAAGCTCACCGGACGGCCCACCATCATCGAGGCCATCGTAGCCACCGAGGTATCATCTACATCCACGACACCGATGAGCTTGCCGCGCCTGATGATCGTACAGCGATCGGCGACCTCCTTGATCTCGGCGAGCTTGTGGGTGATCAGGATGATCGACTTGCCCTCCTTGACGAGGTTGCGCATGATCTGGATCAAATCCACGATCTCCTGGGGAGTGAGGACCGCTGTCGGCTCATCGAAGATCAGGATGTTGGCATCGCGGTAGAGCATCTTCAGGATCTCGACGCGCTGCTGCATCCCCACACTGATATCCTCGATGACCATATCGGGGTCGATGTTGAGCCCATACTGGGCAGAGAGGGCAGCAATGCGCCTTGAGGCACTCTTGCGGTCGAGGAAGAATCCCCCCTCCTTGCCCAGGATGATATTCTCGGTGACCGTGAAGTTCTGCACGAGCTGGAAGTGCTGGTGAACCATGCCGATACCCAGGTCGTTGGCATCGTTCGGGTTATGGATGTGCACCTCCTTCCCCCGTACCTTGATCACTCCCCGATCGGCGTGGTAGAGGCCGAAGAGAATTGACATGAGGGTGGACTTACCCGCTCCATTCTCGCCAAGGATGGCATGGATCTCCCCCTCTCTCACCTGGAGGGTGATATCATCGTTGGCGACAATCCCGGGAAACTCCTTTCGGATGTTCAGCATCTCGATCACGTGGCTCATCGACAGACTCCTTGGGAACCATGATAATTTGCAGAAGGGCCACCGCACAAGGAGGTGGCCCCTCACAAAGAGTGCTACTCTCGCTTACTTGAACAGTCCGTCACCCGTATCAGCGACCTTGATCGCCCCGCTCTTCAGCATTGCGTAGGCGCGTGCCACCTCATCGGTGACGCTCTTGTCGAGGTTGGGGTTCTCAACCGGAATGCCAACGCCGTCGTTGGTGGCGTCAAGGTGGAGGACCGTGCCGCCCGGGAAGCGTCCATTCAGTTCGTTCTCGATCATGTCATAGGAGGCACGGTCGAGGTACTTCATCGCACTGGTCAGGATGATCGATTTGCCGTTGGGCATCACACCCTCGGAGTACTGGTCGACGTCAACGCCGATGACCCAGACCTTCTTGCCGGCTGCGGCACGGTTCTTGGCCTCGTTGATGACACCCACTCCAACACCACCGGCTGCGGCGAAGATGACGTCCACACCGCGGTCGTACATAGAGGCTGCAATCTGCTGGCCTGCCCCGATGTCATCGAAGGTACCCTGGTAGAGGTTGTTCTCCTGTTTCATGACAACATTGGCGCCATGGTTGGCATTCGCATACTTGACACCCTGCTGGAAGCCCCAGTTGAACTTCTGTACTGCCGGGATCTCCATGCCTCCGATAAAGCCGAAGTTGCCGTTCTTGAACTGCAGGGCAGCGGCGAGACCGGCAAGGAAGCCGCTCTCATGCTCGGCCCAGTAGACCCCGACCACGTTTTTCTCAATGCGGAACACGGAGTAGTCGGCGCTGTGCGGCTCACCATCAAGGATGACGAACTTCACGTTGGGGTACTTGTCCTGCGCCTCAAAGAGGGCGGTCTCGAACTTGAAGCCCGGGCAGATAACCATGTTGTAGCCGGCATCGACGAGGTTACCGATCTCCTTGAGGTAGTCGGCCTCGGTGGTTCCGGCAGGCTTGAGGTACTTCACATCCAAGGCAAAGTCCTTGCTTGCACGAAGGATTCCCTCCCAGGTTCCCTGGTTGAAGGACTTATCGTCGATTGTACCGGCATCAGTGACCATGCCGACACGGAGGTTACTCTTCTTCGCTGCCCCTTCTGCAGTCCCTCCTGCAAAGACTGCTGAAGTGAGGACGGCGAGGATACAAAGCGCAACTATCAGTTTCTTCATTCCCTATCTCTCCTTTCGTTCGTGGTTTCCGAGCACAGAATCTGTGCTCTTGTATTCTACAGCCCACCCATAGTGTTGTCAAACAAAGAAAATGGGTTGCTATAACCAAAAAATACAGGAGAGACAATGGCTTAGAGGCTCTGTCGTTCGGCTTCCAGCACGGCTAGGACGTAGGGGCCGACCCCCTTGAAATCATCCTCCACCACCGGTTCCTTGATGTAGTAGGGGAAGGAGCCGTCGCGGTAGGGGTTGCCGCCGAGGCCTGCGACACTGCAAATCCCGCCAAGGTGGAGGTGCCCCTCCCCGTCGGTGCGCAGATACCGCTCCTCAAGGTCAGAGAGCGAGCGGAGCGCACTCGGGACAAAGGGATCCCGGTCAACAATGCCGAGACGCGCCGCCTTCAGCATCGAGTAGGCGAACATCGCGGTGGCGGAGCTCTCGAGGTAGTTGCCCTCGCGCCCTGCCAAATCAACCACCTGGTACCACATGCCCCCCTCACTCTGGTAGGGCAGGAGGCTATTGAGCAGGGCCCTGATAATCGCCTTCAGCTCACCGGTACCCGGATGCTTTGCAGGAAGGAAGTCGAGGATGTCAAGGCACGCCATGGCGTACCAGCCGATGGCACGTCCCCAGAAGTGCGGGGAGTGCCCGCTCTTCTCATCACTCCAGCGCTGGCCACGTGACTCGTCCCATGCGTGGTAGAGCAGGCCCGTCCTCTCATCGAGGAGGGTGTTGTAGGTGTCGACCACCTGGCGTACCACATCGTCATACCCCACCGTGTCCCCGCTGATGGCACAGAACTGGGCGTTGAAGGGCCCTTGCATATAGAGGCCGTCGAGCCAGACCTGCCAGGGGTAGATCTCCTTGTGCCAGAAGATGCCACCGAAGGTCCTCGGCTGGGTATTCAGCTGCTTTTTGAGGAGGTTTGCCGCCAACATGAAGCGCTCTTCTCCGCTGTACTCATAGAGGGCGAAGAGCACCCGGCCGGCGTTGATCTGGTCGAGGTTGTACTCACCGAGGCGGTAGGTGGCGATCGATCCATCCTCTGCGATGAAGGGGTCATACATCGAGTACGCCCAGCGTACGATCTCGTCCTTGTCATAGACTTTTGCAACCTCGAGGGCGCTGTGGACCATCAAGCCATGCTCGTAATGCCATCGCATCTGCGAGCTCTTGTACCGTGCTATGACACTCTCAACCATGCGCAAGGAGCGCGTTTCCTCTTGGCTACCCATCTATATACCCCTTGTTGCCACAATTCATCATATATTCGGCCACCTCCTTGCGGGGGGTGGCCGATCACATTACACCGTGCCCTTAGATGAGCAAGGAGTTCTCTTTTGCAAAGGCAACGCCGGCATCATTCCAGCTCTGCCCACCGAGTTTCTTGAACTCTTCGATCCACTTGTCCCAGTTGGCCTTGTTCAGGACACGCTTGCCGGTGATGAACTCACTGAGGCCCTGCTCGTAGAAGCGCTTGAGGTCAGCGTTGGCGATCGGCAGGGTATCACTGCCGACAGCAGCGGTCCAATCCTTGGTCTGCATCACGCGCAGCACGTCAAGGGCACTCATCTCCTTCTTGCTCGTTGCTGTGGTGTACTTGGGATAGCGGGCCAAGAGCTCGATGTCCCCGTTGTAGAAGACCATGTTGCGCAGCTGTGTCACCGTCTGTCCCACCGGTCCGGAGAAGGCGAGGTCACGATTGGCGACACCATCGGCAACCGGTACCCCGTTCTTGTCCAGGGTGTAGTTGACCCCCTCGACTCCCCAGCCCAGGAGGTAGTACCCCTCATCACTGGCCATCCACTCAAGCAACTCGGCGATCTTGTCCTTCTTGCCTGCCTTCTCCGCCTTTGCACTGATGGCATAGATGCGGAACGATGCAGTGTAGGGCCCGATCGAGGCGTGGCCATTGGGGCCGACAGGGGCATCGACGATGATCCACTCACCATTGGGGAAGTTCTTGTCGAAGGGTGCATAGTTGGACTCGGCGGCAAAGGCGGCATTCTGCTCACGCATCACACCAAAGCGCCCCTGCTTCCATGCAGCCCTAAAGTCATCCTTCTTGTATGCGAGCCAGTTGGGATCCATCACCCCGTCGTCGACCATCTTCTTGAGGAAGGTCATCGCATCGTAGAACTCGCTCTTGAGAACCATCAGGCCGGGATCTTCGGCACGCATGCTCCAGGTCCCATCAACACCGAAGGCACCGAAGAGGGGCTCAAGGCGACGGCCGGGCCACGCTTCGTAGTTGTTGACCTCCTGGAAGGCCCCGTAGCCGTAGGTGTCGTTCTTGCCGTTGCCGTCGGGGTCGTTGTAGGTGAAGGCGTGCATGACTGTCATCAGCTCATCAAGGGTCGTGGGCACCGAGAGGCCGAGGTTGTCCAGCCAGTCCTTGCGGATCAGGAGGCCCTCATTCTTGTTGATCGACCCCGGATCGGCGAGGCCATAGCTCTTGCCATTGAAGCGGGCATGGCTCTGGCTGACGCTGTCGTAGTGGGTTGCCGTGCGAACCGGCATCTTTGCGTAGAGGTCATCAACCGAGGCAACGAGGCCCTGGCCCACCAGTCTGCCCAGTACGTCACGGCGGACCATGAAGAGGTCGGGCAGGTTGTTCGCGGCCGCGGCGGCCTGGATCTTCACGTCCTGGTCACTCTCGTTGGAGGGCAAGGCGGTGAGCTTGAGGTCAATGTTGAGCTTCTCCTTGATGATATCGAAGCCAACCCAGTCGGCCGGTGGCGGTCCCGCTTCGGTGACGGCTGCACCATACCATAGTTCGATGGTTACAGGTCCGGTTGCCGCTGCTGTATCTTTCGATCCCTGGCTGAAAACAGGAAGGGCGACAAGAGAGAGCATCGCGACAAGGGCGATCAATAAAACACGCTGTTTTTTCATAACGATCCTCCTTGTGAAAATAACAGTATCTATCTCGAGCCGGAAAGCGGGCTTAGCCCTTGACGCTTCCCAGCAAGGTTCCCTTGGTAAAGTACTTCTGGATGAACGGATAGGCGATGATCATCGGAATCGCGCTCATGAAGACCGACGCTGCCTTGATGGCCGCTATCGGGGCATCGCCGAAGGCGCTGACCTCCACGTACTCGTTCATGCCGCTCGCCATCAGGATATTGCGCAGCAGGATCGGCAGCGGCTGCAGGCTATTGGAGTTGAGGTAGAGCATCGCATGGAAGAAGTCGTTCCAGAACGACACCCCGTAGAAGAGGCCGATGGTCATGATGATCGCCTTGGAGAGGGGCAGGATCACCTTGAGCAGGACCTGGATCTCCGTCGCCCCGTCGATGCGCGCCGACTCCTTGAGCTCATTGGGAATCCCCTCGAAGAAGGAGCGCATGATCAGGCAGTTGTAGGTGGAGATCGCCCCGGGCAGGAAGACGGCGACCAGCTTGTCGATGAGGCCGAGCTTGGTGACCAGGAGGTATGAGGGAATCATGCCGACGTTGAAGACGTAGGGGAGGATGACCAGGATGCTGAGCGCCCTGCGCCCCGGCAGCGTGGTGATGGAGAGCACGTAGGCGAGCGGGATGGTCAGCACCAGGGCACAGGCAACGCCGCCGACGAGGATCTTGAAGCTGTTCTTGAAAGCCAGGAGGAAGCCGGCATTGCCCAACAGCGCCTTGTAGGCGGCGGTGGACCACTTCCACGGGGCGAGGAACATCCCCTGCAGATTGTTCCCGATGTAGTCGTTGGGCCTGAAGGAGAGGGTGATGGTGCTCCACAAGGGGATGGCGATGATCACCAACAACAGGACGAGGAATATATCGACGAAGAGGTTGAAGCTGTGGTCGGCGGCGGTGGGTTTCACGGTCACTGATACGGTGCGCATGCGTGGGTTCTTGTTCTTCATGTGGGCCTCCTAGAAGAGTGCACTGCCGCCAAAGCGCTTGACCAGGCGGTTCGATGTGAGGATCAAGGCCATGCCGATGGCCCCCTTGAAGAGACCGACCGCAGTGGCGAGGCCGAACTGGAACTCTAGGAGGCCCTGGCGGTAGACCCAGGTATCGATGATGTCACCGACGGAGAGCACCGGTGTGGAGTAGAGCATGAAGATCTGGTTGAAGCCAGCATCCAGGATCGTCCCGAGGCGCAGGAGCACGACGATGACGATGACCGGCTTGATCGACGGCAGGGTGATGTAGCGCACCCGCTGCCAGGAGTTGGCGCCCTCGACGAGCGCTGCCTCGAAGAGGGAGGGATCGATGCCCATGAGCGCCGCGATGAAGATGATGGCGCTCCAGCCCATCTCCTTCCAGGCGTCACTCAGGATAACGATCCACGGGAAGGCCTTGGTGCTGGTCAAGAAGTCGACGCTCTTTCCGCCGAAGGCCTTGATGACATCGTTGACGATGCCATCGCCGGGTGCGAGCAGCGCCAAGAGGATTCCATACATGATGACCCAGGAGAGGAAGTGGGGCAGGTAGGCGAGCGTCTGAACGATTTTGCTCAGGCGGGGATGGGTGCTCTCGTAGATGGCTATGGAGAGCAGGATTGCAAGCGGGAGGCTGAAGACCAGTTTGCCGAAGCTGTACATCAGGGTGTTGCGCAGCAGCTCGATGAAGTAGTAGGAGTGCATGAAGGTGCGGAAGTGTTCCAGACCGACCCACTTGCTGCCGAGCACCCCGTCAAGGGCCATATAGTCCTTGAACGCAATCTGCCCATTGAAAATAGGGACGTACTTGAAGATGATATAGTATGTCAGGGGGATGATCAGCAATAGGTATACCGACCGATGCCGTTTGATCTCCCTGAGCAAAACCGTGGACTTTGCACTCTGCTCCATAGTTGACTCCTTACACCCCTAGCATAGGGAATGGAAAGGGGACTATGCAGAGAGACTCTTGTACTTTTCCGACATATTAACGCCCTTTGTGCATTTTTGAGGGCGCAAAGCCCTTGATTTTGCGAAACACCCGGCAGAAGTACGCCTGGTCACTGAAGCCGACACGGCTCGCCACCTCGTTGATGGAGTAGGTCTGCTGCTTCAACAGCTCCACGGCACGGGCGATGCGGTGGTGGGAGAGGTACTCCCAGGGAGAGAGTCCCATCTCCTTATGGAAGATCCGCGAGAGGTAGTCCTCGCTGACATGGACCGCTTCAGCCACCTGCCAGCGCGATATGGGCTGGTGTGCGTGCACATCAAAGTACGCCACCGTGCGCTTTGCGAGGATCCCGGTCAGCGGAGGCAAGGTCCCCTGCCCCGCCCCGAGCTGGGCGAGGCGCACCAGGAAGGGGCGGCTCTCACTCATATGGGGATGGGCGATGATGAGGTTGGTGATCAGAGCGATCTCATCCACCTCCTCCCGGCTCCATGTGCTCTTGATAATCACGATCGGGACGCGGCTGACAGCACGGATGGTGTGGCAGAAGGCCACATCCGCCTCTGCGCTGATCACCAGGCTCACCGACCGCTCTCTCAGCACCCCGACTGCCTCTGATGCGGTTGCCCTGATGCACTGGTCCCCCATCCCCAGCTCCTCGGCGATGTGGGATTCGACACTGCCGACGAGCAGCAGGACCTGCTCCTCACCTGCCACGCTCTTGGCCGCCGTCAGGGCGAAGAAGAGGGATTGATGGCCCTCATCAGCCCCGATGCAGATCATCGGCGCGTGGGCGAGCTGGGGGTGGCGACTCATCTGGTGGAGCAGCAGCGTCAGCTCCGCCGAGTCACGCCGCCCATCCCATGCGAGGACACTCTGGCCAAGCTTCTCCAACTGCACGCCCTTCATCGAGAGCGGGTGTACAAGGGCGACATCAGGAAATTGCGAGAAGGCGGGGGGCACCTCCTCCTCTGCCGGGGAGGCGAGGTAGGCAATCCGGGAGGCACCATGGAAGGCTCCCCTGCCCTGCAGTGTGGGCCAGGGCAGCATGAGGCGGATGGCGTTGTCTGCAAAGCTCACGCTGCCACCACTCTGGATGACAATCTTCTGGGCGAGCAGGAGGCCGGGGTCCTGGCCTCCGAGCTCCGCCTTCCAACTCTCACGGGTGCTGGACACGATGATGCCCAGACCCTGGGGCGAGACCTCCGATTCAGTGGTGGCACCCTCACCATGCTCCCCAATGTAGGCGGTGATGATCTTGATGACCTGGGCGATCCGGGCCGGGTCGACGATGACGATGGGAAGGGGGGGACCCCCGATCAGGGTCGACAGGTCGCAGGTCACCTCCTCAAGCTCCAGCTCGCCGCTGAAGGAGAGGCTCAGCTCCAGGAGGTGGGAGGCGTGGGCAACCCGCTGTCGCACCTCCTCACTGGCCGGGTGCCCCTCCCTTTGGAGGAGGAGGGCAATCTCTTCAAGGGGCGCCTTCAGCCCTTCGCCGATGTTGGCAAAGAACTCATCCCGCTTGGTGGTGGCCCGCTCCGCCTCCTCGGCGGCACGGTTGGCGCTGCTGAGCAGCAGGGCACCCTTGATGGCGCTGCTGACCGCACTGCGGATATCCTCCATCAGCGAGCCGCTGTAGCGGGTGGTCCCCAGCACCAGATAGCCGAGCGGCTGGTTCTCCATATAGAGAGGCTCGACGACATAGATTGCCTTGGGAAGGGCCTGGTTGATCGGCTCTGGCAGCAGCAGGTCCTTGTCAAAGGAGGTCTGTCCGGGAAAGTGCTGCGCCCCATCATAGCCGCCGATGAAGAGCGAGCTCTCACCGGTATGGAGCACCAGATAGCCCTGTCCGATGCCCAGCTCCACCAGGTACTGTTGGAGGAGCAACGGGATGGCATCGAGGGAGCGCAGGCTGAGCAACTCCCCATTCAGCTCATCCAGACGCCGCCCCTGCATGGCAAGCTCATAGGCGTGTTCATGGGAGACGAGGTCCCGCTGGCGCAAGAAGAGCTCGCCGATGGCGTGGGCCGCCCCCTCTCGGAAGGCCGGGGAACCAAAGAATTCACAGTAGAAGAAGAGCGCCTCACTGAGGAGGTTGGAGTCACCATCGTTGTCGAGGTAGCGGTAGACAAGAGCCTCGAGCAGGGGCAGATACGCCGCCTCGTCCATCGGCGGCGAGGAGATGATCCTCCTCAGCTCTGATGCCTCCCGCTCATTGAGGGAGAGGGCCTGGATGAGCCAGGCGATATAGTGCTGCACCTCCCCGACGGCGTGACGCGCCTGTTCAACGGTCCCGAGCGAGTAGCGGCAGCCACAGGAGCGGCGGATGACCGGATGGGAAGGAAGCATGACGTCGAGGTTTGCAGACCCCTTCCCGTCCATGAGGTTCATCAAGAGCGAGAAGGAGACCTGGGCAAGCTCCACGACCGGCATCCGGCTCGTGGTTGCCGGGACACGCAGGAGCCGGCTCTCCCGGCTATCGTTATAGCCGACGATTCTGAAGTCCTTGGCCACGGTGTAGCCGAGCGCTTCCAGTCGCTTGGAGGCGGCGAACATCATCATGTCGCTCGAGCAGACCAGGGTATCGAAGTCGAGGCCGGGGATGAGGCCGCGCTCGACAACCAGCTGGTCGACGGCCTTCGCCCCCTCGGTCCAGGCCATCGGGTCGCTGATCAGGCGGGTGTCCTGGGCGATGCCCGCCTGGCCGAGGGCATCACAGTAGGCGCGCCAGCGATCCTGGGCGGAGTAGTGGTTCTCGGGCCCCCTGATGAAGGCGATCCGCTTCGCATTGTGACGGCTGATACAGTGGAGGACCAATGACTGGATGCCGCCATATGCATCGAAGGAGACCGATGGCGAGCCGTTCTTCTTTATTCCGATGGAGACGATGGGCATCGGATCGAGCCCATCGAGGAAGGCAAGCACCTCCTGGGGGCTGACGTATCCGCCGAGTGCGCTGGACCAGGAGATCAGGGCATCGATATTCTTTCGGTTGGCCAGGGGGTAGATGGCATTGCGCAGATACTCCTGCCCCTCAGGGCTCTCCAGTCTCCCCCCGGCAAAGACGAAGAGGGACTCGTTGCTCTGTGCAACATGCTTGGCCATCTCTCGCCAGAGGCTGATTGAGGAACCGGTGTGCATCGAGGCGAGAAGGAGGCCGATCCTCCGCTGATGCTGTTGCTTGCTGACCATCATACGTGACTATAACACAGCTCGATGAGCTTGACAGCACAAAGGGGCAACGGGTATTCTTTGGAACGATGTTTCAATTTCAGATTGTCGAGAAGAAGCTCAAGACCCTGAACACCTCGCTCGAACGCCTGATGCCGGCCCTCACGCCGCTGGGAATCGTGGTGGGACTCATCCTGGGCCGGCGCATCGAAGCGCTCGGTTCCCTCACCCCCTTCCTCTTTGCCGCCATCACCTTCATCGGAGGCCTGGGCATCTCCGCCCGCCAGTTCGGGGAGGTCGTCAGGCGCCCCAAGGGCTTGGTCGTCTTTCTCCTCGGCTCGATCGTGATCATGCCCCTTGTCAGCTGGTTTCTGGCCACCATCGCCTTCGGCTCCAACGCCGAGATCAAGACCGGCATCATCCTGGTGTCCGCAATCCCGACTGCCCTGACCGGCTATATCTGGAGCTCGATCTACAAGGGCAATGAGCCGTTGTCCCTGACCATCATCCTCCTCGGCACGCTCGTCGCCCCGCTGGCCACCCCCCTGATCGTAAGGGTCCTGGGAGGGGCGAACGTGATCATCGACAGCCGGGGCATGATGACCTCCCTCCTCTACCTGGTGGTCATCCCCACCACCCTCGGCTCGGTGATCAACACGATGACCCGATCACGGGTGAATGAGCACATCACCCCGTCGCTGAAGCCCTTCTCCAAGATCGCGCTGGTGATGATCATCATCATAAACACCGCCGCAGTCAGCGAGCAGCTCCTCTCCAACCTCTCCTGGTCCTATGTGGGCATCGCCCTCTGTTCACTGCTCATCGCCATCAGCGGCTATCCGATTGGAGCGGGCCTCGCCCGCCTCTTCGGCGTTGAGACCGGCGATGCAATCAGCCTGACCTTCTCGATCTCGATGCGGAACATCAGTGCCGCCCTCGTCCTCGCTATCCAGTATTTCCCCCCGGCAACAGCGTTGCCGGTAATCTTTGGAATCGTCTTCCAGCAGAGCACTGCCGCCTTGATGGCATCCCTCCTGTTTGGAAAATCAAACCCATCACCTACCATGGCAAAGGAGCAATCGTCGTGAAATCAATTACCGATGTACACACACCAACAACCCGCCCTGAGCGGATCCTTCAATTCGGGGAAGGCAACTTCCTGCGTGCCTTCGTCGATTGGATGGTCGACATCCTCAACGAGCAGGGCGACTTCAACGGCAACGTCGTGGCTGTCCAGCCGATCGCCCAGGGCATGGGCGAGATGATCAACGCCCAGAATGGCCTCTATACCACCGTGCTGCGCGGCGTGCAGGGCGGGGAGCGGGTCGAGGAGCTGAGGACCATCAAGAGCTTGAGCCGGGTCCTCAACCCCTATGAGGCAGAGGGGTGGCAGGCATACCAGGCAGTAGCCGAGAGCCCCGACCTCCGCTTCGTCGTCTCCAACACCACCGAAGCGGGCATCGCCTACGTCGAGGAGGCGTATACCGAGGAGCGGGTGCAGCAGAGCTTCCCGGCCAAGGTCTGTGCCCTCCTCTATCGGCGCTACAAGCACTTCGGCGGCGACCCGGCCAAGGGCCTGGTCTTCATCCCCTGCGAGCTCATCGACAAGAACGGCGAGATGCTCAGGTCCATCGTGCTCCGCCACAGCGATGAGTGGGGCCTCGAGGCGGGCTTCAGGGCGTGGGTCGAAGAGTCGTGTGACTTCCTCAACTCGCTGGTCGACCGCATCGTCCCCGGCTACCCACGAGCCGAGGCCGCAGCGCTTGAGGAGCGGCTGGGCTACAGTGACAAGGTCATCGTCAGCGCCGAGATCTTCCACCTCTGGGTCATCGAATACACGAAGCACCCCTATAGCGAGGAGCTACCCTTCGACAAGGTCGGCCTGAACGTCATCTGGACCGACGACATGAGCTTCTACCGCACCCGCAAGGTGAGGATCCTCAACGGTGCCCATACGATGAGCGTCCTGGCCGCCTACCAGGCAGGCCACCAGACCGTCCAGGACTGCATCGCGGACAAGGAGCTGCTCTACCCCTTCATGTACAACGGCATCTTCGAGGAGATCATCGCCTCGATGGATGGTTCGAAGAAGGAGCTCGAGAGCTTTGCCGCCGATGTGCTGGAGCGCTTCGAGAATCCGTACAACCCTCACCAGCTGCTCTCCATCTCACTCAACTCCGTCTCGAAGTTCAAGACCCGGAATCTCCCCTCCCTGCTTGGCTACGTAGAGAAGAAGAAGGCCCTTCCCAAGCGCCTCGTCTTCTCCCTTGCCGCCTTGATCAGCTTCTATGAGGGCACTGAGTTCGAGGGCACCGCTCTGAAGGGATCGAGGGATGGACAGACCTATCTCATCCAGGACAGCGCCGACATCCTCGCTGTCTTCCAGCGCCTCTACCTGCAGGGTGGGACGGCTGAGAAGAAGGCCAAGCGCCTTGCAGAGGCGATCCTCTCCACCACCGCCTGGTGGGGTGAGGACCTCACCAAGGTCGAAGGCCTTGAGGCAATGGTCGAGAAGTATCTTGTACAGATTTGGACAGTCGGCATGGCCGCTGCCATGAAGGAGATAGTATGAAGAACGTCCCCTACCTGAGAGTACACCCCGCCGATACCGTCGCTGTGGCCGTCTCCCCGCTTGAGGCGGGCACCACCGTGGTGATCGACGATCTCTCCATCACCCTCGTCGAAGCGATCCCCCAGGGCCACAAGTTCAGCCTCAAGGCGATCGATAAGGGCGAGCCCATCATCAAGTATGGCGCTCCCATCGGGGGGGCCAAGACCGCTATCGGCGTGGGCATGCACGTCCACGACACCAACATCCGCACCCTCCTCGAGGAGGAGGGCACGTACGTCTGGGATGAGGCACAAGTAGCGCACTTCGCCCAGAAGGCAGCCCTTCTGGAGGATGCGTACCGGGGCAAGATCCCCACCATCAAGGCGTACAAGCGCCCTGACGGGAAGATCGGCATCCGCAACGAGATCTGGATCGTTCCCACGGTGGGGTGCGTGAACCGCACCGCAGAGATCCTCATCCGCTGGGCCGAGGAGACCCTCGCCCCCGCCCCCTTCTTCGACGGCATCCATGTGTGGACCCACCCCTGGGGCTGCTCCCAGCTTGGCGATGACCATGAGAACACCCGGACCATCCTCGCCGACCTGGTGTGCCACCCCAATGCCGGAGGGGTCCTGGTCCTCTCCCTCGGGTGTGAGAACAACACCCCCGAGTCGTTCAGAAAACTGCTCGGGCCCGTTGACGAGACGAGGGTGAAGTTCCTCACCACGCAGAGCGTCGATGATGAGCTCGAGGCCGCCAAGGCGATGATCAGGGAGCTCTATGAGGCGATGAGGGATGATCGACGGGAGGAGGTCGGCATGGACAACCTCATCGTCGGCTTCAAGTGCGGTGGCTCGGATGGGATGAGCGGCATCACCGCGAACCCCCTCGTCGGCCGCTTCTGTGATGCGTTGACCGCCATGGGTGGCAGTGCCATCCTCACCGAGGTGCCGGAGATGTTCGGCGCTGAACAGCTGTTGATGAACCGTACCGTCGACCGCGAGGTCTTCGAGAAGACGGTGAAGCTGATCAATGACTTCAAGCACTACTTCACCGCCCACGACCAGGTTGTCTACGAGAACCCCTCGCCGGGCAACAAGGAGGGGGGCATCTCCACCCTCGAGGACAAGAGCCTCGGCTGTATCCAGAAGGGGGGAGAGGCGATGATCACCGATGTGATCGCCTACGGTGATCGGGTCTCGAAGCGGGGGCTCACCCTCCTCTCGGGCCCGGGCAACGACATCGTGTCGACGACCGCCCTGACAGCCAGTGGCGCACACATCATCCTCTTCACCACCGGCCGTGGCACCCCGCTCGGAGCCCCGGTGCCGACGATCAAGATTTCCAGCAATACCCCGCTTGCCGAGAAGAAGGCGAACTGGATCGACTTTGATGGGGGGCGCCTCCTCCGCGAGGAGGGCGATGAGGTCCTCAGTGACCTGATAGCACTCATCAAGGCCATTGCAAGTGGCGAGAAGAGGGCGCAGAATGAAATCAACGGATATAGAGAGATATCCATTTTCAAGGATGGAGTCATCCTTTGACAAGGAGTACCAGATGAAACAATTCATGGACGATAATTTTCTCCTGAAGACCAAGACAGCACAGATTCTCTTCCACGACTATGCCAAGGATGAGATGATCTACGACTACCACTGCCACCTCATCCCCCAGGAGATCGCAGAGAACAAGCGCTTTACCACCATCACCGACGCCTGGCTCGGCGGGGATCACTACAAGTGGCGCATCATGCGGGCCAATGGGGTGGACGAGGCGTTGGTGACCGGCAAGGACACCGACCCCTTCGACAAGTTCGTCGCCTGGGCCGAGACGCTGGAGCGTGCGATGGGCAACCCCCTCTACCACTGGACCCACCTGGAGCTACAACGCTACTTCGGCATCACCGAGCCGCTGAACAAGAGAAGCGCCAAGGCGATCTACGATGAGGCGAACCGCCAGTTCAAGGAGAACGAGGCCCTCAGCGTCAAGGGGATCATGAAGGAGTTCAAGGTCTATGCGGTGGGCACCACCGACGACCCTGCCGACGACCTCGCCTGGCACAAGAACATCGCAGGACAGGCAGATTTCCCGAGCAAGGTCATCCCCTCCTATCGCCCCGACAAGGCATTGGGCATCGAGAAGAGTGACTTTGTCGCCTACATCCAGAAGCTCTCTGCGGCCGCCGGGATGGAGATTGCCTCCATCTCCGATGTCGTCGCCGCCCTGGTCAAGCGCCTCGACTTCTTTGTCTCGATGGGGTGTAGGGCCAGCGACCACGCCCTGGTCACCGGCGTGGCCGTCTTCAAGAGCGAGGCTGAGGTCAACGCCATCTTCACCAAGCGGATGGAGGGGGCGGCGCTCAGCGACGAGGAAATCGAGGCGTACAAGACCTTCGTCCTCACCGCCCTGGCCCGCGCCTACAGCAAGCGGGACATCGCCATGCAGCTGCACTTCGCCTCCATCAGGGACAACAACGGCAAGATGTTCGCCGCCCTCGGGCCCGATACCGGCTACGATGCCTCCCATGACCTGAGCCTTGCAGCCAAACTCTCGGCATTCCTCAACAATCTCTCGGTCACCGGGGAGGTGCCCAAGACAATCCTCTACACCCTCAACCCCAAGGACTACTACCCCCTGGCCACCCTGATGGGGTGCTACCAGGATGGCCAGCCGGGCAAGATGCAGCTGGGCAGCGCCTGGTGGTTCGCCGACCACAAGGATGGGATGGAGGAGCAGATGAAGGTCCTGGGCAACGTCGGCCTGCTCTCACGCTTCGTGGGCATGCTCACCGATAGCCGCTCCTTCCTCTCCTACCCCCGACACGAGTACTTCAGGCGCATCCTCTGCAACATCTGGGGCACCTGGGCCGAGGAGGGGGAGATCCCATACGACCTTGATCTGATCGGCGGCTTCGTGCGCGACATCAGTTTCAAGAATGCCAAGGCATACTTCGAGGGATAGGAGAGTGAAGAAGGAGACAGACGGCAAGGAGGAGCGCCAGCAGCAGACCAGCGGGGTCATCAGGACCATCGCGATCCTGGAGGCGCTCAGCCGACACCGTTCGATCAACCTGGAGAACCTAGCGAAAACCACAGCGTTGCCCAAGGCGACGCTGTTGCGCTTTCTCTCGACCCTGGTGAGCCTCGGGTACGTGCACCGTGACCCGAGTGACCAGTACAGCCTCACGCTGAAGATGTTCAGTGTCGGCAGCCGCGGCCTTGAGCACCTCGACCTGATCAACCTCGCCAACCCGATCGCCCAGGGCCTCTGCGACAGACTGGGCGAGACGGTGCACATGGGGGTGCTGGAGGAGGATGAGGCGGTCTATGTGCTGAAGAAGGAGTCCTCCTTCACCATCCGCATGTACTCGCGCGTCGGAAAATCCATCCCCCTCTACTGCACGGCGATCGGCAAGATCCTGCTCAGCGACATGGATGAGGGGCAGCTCTCCTCCTACCTGGAGCGGGTCACGCTCAAGCCATTCACCCCCAACACCATCCGCAGCCGGGCCATGCTCGAAGAGGAGCTGGCCCGCATCAGAGAGCGGGGATGGGCGCAGGACAACGAGGAGCACGAGATGGGCACGCTCTGCATCGGGGCGCCCATCAAGGACTACTCGGGCTCGGTGATCGCTGCCATCAGCGTCTCGTGGCCGATGTTCCGCTACAACGAAGAGGAGGAGAAGCGCAACACCAGCGCCATCCTCGAGGCATCAGAGACCCTCTCGGCCCTCTTCGGCTACACAAAGGGGGCGTGATGGAACGACCTATCCGTTGGGGCATGATCGGCTGTGGATCGGTGACCGAACAGAAGAGCGGGCCCGGTCTCTACAAGGCCAAGGACTCCGAGCTCGTGGCGGTGATGAGCCGTACCCGCTCACGGGCCGAGGATTGGGCCCGGCGCCACAAGGTGGCCCGCGCCTATGACAACATCGATGCCCTCCTCAGCGACCCTGAGGTCGACGCCATCTATGTGGCCACCCACCCCAACACCCATCGCCTCTATACCCTCCTCTCCGCCGACTGCGGCAAGCCGGTCTACTGTGAGAAGCCGCTGGGGATGAATTGGGAGGAGTCACAGCAGATGGTCTCATTCTGCAAGGAGCGGAACGTCCCCCTCTTCTCGGCCTACTACCGCCGTGCCCTGCCCAAGTACCAGATGGTGAAGGCCCTCATCGATGGGGGCACCTATGGCAACGCACGTGGGGTGCACATCTACATGGGCCAGGCCATCGCAGATGAAGATCGCAAAAACGGCGGCACCTGGCGGGTACGGACCGAGATCAGTGGCGGGGGCAAGTTCCACGACGTGGGCTCACACGCCCTCGACCTGGTCGACTGGTTCTTCGGCCCCATCACCCGGGCCTCCGGGACGGGGATGAACCAGAGCGGGGCCTACGAGGCCGATGACCTTGTCCACGGCCACTTCACCACCGCTGGCGGCGTGGCTGGAACCGGCCTCTGGGCCTTCAATACCTGCCGGAACGAGGATTATACCACCATCATCCTCGAGGGGGCGAAGATTGAGTACTCGGTCCTCGACATCGCCGCCCCGATCACCGTCACCACCGCGGCGGGGACAGAGGTCATCGCCGTCCCCTCCCCACCCGAGCACGTCGCCCAACCCTTGATCGAAACGGTCGTCGACGACCTCTTGGGTAGGGGGGTGTGCCCGAGCACCGGAGAGTCGGGTTCACGCACCGACTGGGTCATCGAGCAGCTGCTCAAAGGAGAGTGACCATGTACGTATCGCACAGAGACGACATCGAGGGGAAGAAGATCTCACAGCTGGTGACCAAGCAGCTTCTGGTCACGCCCGAACAGGGGTGGGAGGGTCATGTTATGCGCCTCTTCACCCTCGCACCAGAGGGTGCGGCACCCCGCCACAGCCACGACTGGGAGCACATCATCTACGTCCTCGAGGGTGACGGCAACCTCTACCTCGAGGGGGAGGACCACCGGCTGAGCGCCGGCTCGGTCGCCTATGTCCCCGCCCTGAGCGACCACCAGGTCGCAAACCGGGGCAATGGCGACTTCGCCTTCATCTGCATCGTCCCCGAGCGGGGAGACCAGTAGGCGTCAGAAGAAGCCTGCTGACATCAATACACTGATCCACCCGAAGAGGGGGAAGAGGACGGTGAACGCGGTCACAAAGACCGTGGCGCTTACTCGTGGTCGTGGTCGCAGTGCGGCCCGTGCTCGTGCTCATGGGGGGTGAAGAGCTCATCGAACATCGAGACGATCAGCTCATCGACGATACCGTTCTTCCCCCCATCGACGACCATGACCCCCATCTGCGGTCCGATCTTCTCCAACAGTGGCAGCGATCGCTTACCGAAGCAGTGGATCGCCTGGACCTTGCCGCGCTCTTCAAAGAGCTTGAGCAGGGAGGCCACGAAGGTGGCATGCTCCGCCTCGTAATCCTCGACCATTGCAAAGTCGAGGATCTGGTCGCTTTGGGGATCATAGGTGATGCAAAAGGCCGGATAGAGGGGCCGCTCATCCTTCTGCCCCATGATGGGCTCGGGGATGATGCCGGTAATGTAGTAGAGGATTTTGCCCGCTTTCGCCTTCATGCGCTTGAAGTGGAGCTGTCGCTCCTCGTCGGTGAAATAGGCCTGGGGGAAGACGTAGCCGTACGCCTCATCCTGCAGGACCAGGGGTGTCACCTCAAAGCCCTCACCGCTCCAGGATACCGCAGGCAGGTACTCCCTGCCCTCGCTCTCGCTGACCCCCATCGCGTCAAGCCAGGGGGAGAAGGAGTCACTTGTGCCCCGCTTGCCATGGGAGGCGAAGTACCCCTTTGCAAAGATCAGCGCCTCCATGATGAGGATGAGGTCCTCCTCATCCCCTTCGCTGACAAACCATGGGTAGCGGTACTGCTCCTTGAAGCGGAACTGGGGGTAGTCGCCGGTGAAGGGGACCCCGCTCGCGTCGATTGCCTCGAGGTCGCTCTTCTCCAGCTCGGAGCGTTCATCGGAGAAGATGGCCAGGAGGCACTCCTGGGCTTGCTCTGCCTCCATCGCCTCGAAGAGGGGGCTCTCATCATCGAGGAAGGCGAGGGAGAAGTACCCGGTAAGGCCCGCCTCACCCTTGTAGGCGGCAAAGGCGTTGGAGACGACCGAGACGTAGTAGGGGGTATCATCTTTTGAACGGATGCAGATCAGGTCGCTCTCCGCAAAGACCTCAGAGACGGCCGCTTGGCTGTACGCCTTGGCCACCTCATAGAGTCGCCGATTGGTATGTGTATTGCTCATTGGTCAACTATACAGAATGCACAATCCTTTTCCAATGGCTGAGGCCGATATTGCTATCGCACTGGAAGCCGACTACGATGGGCCCAAGAGGTAGCCGATGACCGGATATGAACGCTTGGCGCGGGCAAAGCGCTTTGACATGAAACGCAGACCATTTCGCCAGCTTGCCATCCTGCGCCCGGTCACCTGGGCGATCACCTACCCCAACACCTGGGCACGGAAGCTGA
This sequence comes from uncultured Spirochaetales bacterium, assembly GCA_937902565.1. Taxonomy (GTDB): domain Bacteria; phylum Spirochaetota; class Spirochaetia; order Sphaerochaetales; family Sphaerochaetaceae; genus Sphaerochaeta. Next base: position 764 of record CALFMX010000327.1, on the reverse strand, counting down.
AGATCAACCGGGTGGGGATGGAGGAGATCAAGCCACCATTCCTCCTCCTCTGCACCCACCACGCCTTCATCGACTTCATGGTCACCACCGCCGCCCTCTTCCCCCATCGCGCCAACTATGTGGTTGCCATCGACGGCTTCATCGCCCGGGAGTGGCTGCTGCGTCTGGTCGGCGGCATCTGCAAGCGCAAGTTCACCACCGACCTGCTCCTCGTGCGCCAGATCAAGGAGGCGCTGAACACGAACAAGGACGTGGTGGCCCTCTACGCCGAGGCGCGCTATACCCATGTGGGCACCACCGCCGTCCTGCCCGACTCCCTCGGCAAGATGGCAAAGCTTGCCAAGGTGCCGGTGGTGATGCTCAACATGCACGGCAACTACCTCAACAGCCCCGCCTGGAACACCAGGAAGCGGGGCGTTGACCTGAGCGCCGACTACTCGCTCCTCTACACTGCCGAAGAGCTCGCCGCCACACCGCTGGGCGAGATCAACCGGAAGATCCGTGCAGCCTTCGAATACGATGAGTACCGCTACCAACGGGAGAACGGGATCCGCATCACCCACCCATGGAGAGCGGAGGGGCTGCACAAACCGCTCTACCAGTGCGCCCACTGCAAGAGCGAGTACACCACCTACTCACAGGGGGCGACCATCGGGTGCTCCGCGTGCAACAAGGTGTGGGAGATGGATGAGTTGGGGCAGTTGAACACCATCAGGATGGCAGACGACGAGACGAGCCTGGTCACCGAGTTCTCCCACATCCCC
>CALFMX010000326.1 GCA_937902565.1 uncultured Spirochaetales bacterium | reverse complement strand
CTTCGAGCAACGGGTTGCGGATGGCCGCTTCGGTGGCTTCACGCGCACGGTTCGGACCGCTGGCGCAGCCAGTGCCCATCATCGCCATGCCCATTTCGCTCATCACGGTACGCACGTCGGCAAAGTCGATGTTGATCTCACCCGGCTCGGTGATGAGCTCGCTGATACCCTGCACCCCCATGTAGAGGACCTCATCGGCCATCAGGAAGGCCTGCTTGATTGGCGTGTTGTTCTCGACCACCTTGAGCAGGTACTGGTTGGGGATGATGATCAGGGTATCGACCTGCTTGCGCAGCTTCTCGATGCCCGCCTGGGCGAGCACGAGCTTCTTCTTCCCCTCGAATGCGAAGGGGGTGGTGACCACCGCAACCGTGAGGGCGTTGCAGCTCTTGGCCACCTCGGCGACGATCGGGGCTGCGCCGGTACCGGTCCCACCGCCCATCCCGGCAGTGATGAAGACCATGTCGGCGTTCTCCACCTCACGGCGGATCTCCTCCTTGCTCTCCTGGGCTGCCTTCTCTCCGACGTCAGGGACCCCGCCGGCCCCCAAGCCGCCGGTCAGTTCCCGGCCGATGGGAAGCCTGGTCTGGGCATTGGAGCGTTGCAGGGCCTGCATGTCGGTATTCATCGTGACAAAGTGAACCTTTTTCAGGCCACTGGCAATCATGCGGTTGACCGCATTGCCCCCGGCGCCACCGACACCAATGACCTTGATCACCGTGCTGCTCGCCTGATCGTCCTGAACCATATCCTCTACTTCGAACATTCCAAAATCCATATATGCTTCCTTACCTCATGTCCATCTAAAAGAGCGTCCTGAAGAACCCACGAAAGAGCGGTCCGAGCCGCCCCTCCTTGCGTGACCGTCGTTTGGTGTGAGCCCCCTTGGTCGGGGTGCTCTCACGCACCTTGCGGGCCTCGCTCTTCAGCAGGCCGAGCGCGGTCGTATAGTCAGGGCTGATATATGAGCGATCCAGCCCCCCGATCGCCTCCGGGAATCCCATTCGGGCCGGCAGTTGGAAGATCTCACTGGCCAGTTCGGTGACGCCGCTGAGCAACGCACCGCCACCGACGAGCACCACCCCCCCGCCGTAGGAGGATCCTACCCTCGCCTTCTCCAGGTCACTCTTCAGCTTGCTGAAGATCTCCGCCATGCGCGGTTCGATGACCTTGCTCAGCTCCCGCTTCGGCATCTTGATCGGCGGCAGGCCCCCGACCTGGGGGATGAGCACCATCTCATCACTTCCCACCGACGGGACATAGCTGTGTCCGCTCTCCACCTTGATCTGCTCTGCAGTCGTTCGTGTCTTGTTGAGGATGTAGGCGATGTCGGCAGTCACTGCCTCCCCGCCGAGGTTCACCCCACCGGTGTAGATCGGGGCCCCTCTGCCGTAGGCGATGAGGTCGGTCACCCCACTGCCGATATTGATGAGGATCGTGCCCATCTCCCGCTCTTCGGCGGAAAGGACTACCTCACTGTCTGCCAGACTCTGCAACACCAGGCGCTGGACCCCCAGGCCGGCACGTTGGATGCACTTGCGCTGCAGCTGGGCCACCTGGGTGGAGGCGGTCACGATGAGGACCTTGCTCTCGAGGCGGTGGGCAAGCATGTCGATGGGGTCCTTGACCCCGCTCTGCCCGTCGATCTGGAACTCCTGGACCAGGGTGTGCAGGATCTCGCGATCCTGGGGGAGCTCAAAGGCGCGGGCGACCTCGAGGCTGCGGAAGATATCCTCCCGCTTGATCTCCTGGTCCTTGCTGTTGATACCGACCACGCCGGTCGAGGGGAAGCCGATGA
>CALFMX010000325.1 GCA_937902565.1 uncultured Spirochaetales bacterium | reverse complement strand
GGCAGGCGGTGCACAGGTTGTCGAAGATCACCTTGCCATCCTTGGTGCCGCCGTAAGCCACCTGCGAGGCCGCCTTGGCCAGGGCGGCGGACTGGTTGGCCCCCTTGCCCCCCGCACTCCTGACAAGCGAGGAGGATTGGAGCGTCTCCCCTCCCCTGAGGATATGATCCACGGTGAAGATCAAGTCGATGTTAATAGATCCATAGGTAAGGAACCTCATCACGCCTCCTACAGCAGGGGGGCAGCCATGCGGAGGACGAGGCCCACCAGGCGGCTGTACCACTTGCGCTTGCGCAAGAAATCGGTGTCGATCTGCTGGCAGACTTCCAGCATATCCTCGATATCATCACTGACCTTGCGGATCACCGACGACCCGTAGAAGACCACCCCGTTCTCGAAGTGGAGGTAGAAGGAGCGGTAGTCCATGTTGATGGTCCCGATGATGGCTACCCGGTCGTCGCTGACGAACATCTTGGCGTGGAGGAAGCCCGGCGTGTACTCGTAGATCTTCACCCCTGCGTTGAGGAGCGGGCGGTAGTAGCTGCGGGTGACCGCGAAGACGTACTTCTTGTCGGGGATGTGCGGCGTGATGATGCGCACATCGATGCCACTCTGGGCCGCGATCTTCAAGGCGGTGAGCATCTCGTTGTCGAGGATCAGGTAGGGGGTGGTGATCCACACATAGCGCTTGGCCATGCTGATGATCTGGATGTAGGCGTTTTCGGCCACGTTGTCATCGTCGAGGGGGTTGTCGCTGAAGGGCTGGACAAAGCCATCGGTGCGCGCCGTGATCGTCGGCCGGTAGGCTGAGAAATCCTCGCTCTTGCCGGTGGAGAAGGCCCAGAGCTGCAGGAACATCTGGCTGAGCGACCACACCGCATCCCCCTTGAGTTTTACAGCGGTATCCTTCCAGTGGCCGAACCGAAGGAGGCGGTTGGCATACTCATCGGCGATGTTCATCCCACCGGTGTACCCGATGTTTCCGTCGATGACCACCACCTTGCGGTGGTCCCGGCTGTTGAGGCGACTGTTCAGATGGGCTCTGAGGGGGTTGAAGGCAACCACTTCCAGGCCCAGTGACCTGAGGCGGGTATCGAAGTGGGATTCAAGGGTGAAGAGCGAGCCGACATCATCGAACATCAGGCAGACGCGCACCCCCTGCCGAATCTTCTCCAGCAGGACGGTGAGGATCGAATCCCACACCTCGCCCTTGGCTAGGATGAAGAATTCGAGGAAGATGAAATGCTTGGCCTTCTCCAGCTCCTCGAGCAGGTCGACAAGCCACGCCTCACCGGAGGGGAAGTACTCCACCTCGGTGTTCGACCACACCGGGTAGCCGGTGATGTTGACGATGTACTGCGCCTGGCGGGCGAGGGTATTGGAATAGCGCTCCAGGGCACGCATCGGCAGGAGGTCACTGTATGCACCCCCCTCGACGCCCTTCTCATAGAAGATGTTCAACTGCTCGAGGCGCTCGCGGAGGCGCTTGTTGAGCCTGCGATTTCCAAAGAGGACGTAGAAGACCCCGCCATAGAGGGGGAAGAGCATGAAGAGCAGCATCCAGCCGATCTTGTAGGCGGGGTTGAGGTCGCGTACCACGACGACCAGGGTCATGACGATGGTCAGGACGTAGAGGGCCTGGATCCACAGAGCGTTGTTCTGTGCGTAGCCAAGGATGTTGAAGAGGAGAAGGAGTTGCACGCAGATGAGGACGATGGAGATAAAGAGTCGTCCGGTCAAAAAGTTCAAGAGTTTCCTGAGCATCAAACCCTCCTCAAAGCGAGTATATCATCGCCACACAAAAGAGGCAAAGCAGTTGTTCACATGCTGAACTCACAGCCACAGTAGTGCTGGCGGTAGAGGCCCATCTCCTTTGCCAACTGCGTCGATCGCTCAAAACCACCCTTCTTCTTGAAATCAATCGGCTCGAACCCCTCCAGCTGCTCCCCAACCGCAAAGATCTGTGCACTGCG
>CALFMX010000324.1 GCA_937902565.1 uncultured Spirochaetales bacterium | reverse complement strand
AGAAGCTCTCTTTTGGGATTTCGGAATCGTGACAGTGGACACGCACTTGAAAATATCGTCTATTTGGAGCTTCTCAGAAGAGGGTATGATGTTGCTATCGGGAAGGTAGGCAGAGCGGAAATTGACTTCGTTGCAACAAAGACCCATGAGAAGCTATACATCCAGGTAACCCAATCCATGCTCAGTGAGAGCGTACGTGAGCGTGAGCTCGCTCCTCTCATGAGTGTTCGTGACAACCATGAGAAGATCGTACTCTCCCTGGAGCCAGGCCTTGATGGCTCCTATGATGGGATTAAATCCATAAATCTCATCGAGTGGCTGATGGATTGGTAGGGCAGGGAGCCTCCTCTTTTTTGAGCACGTAGTGCGTGCTCCGCCCCGCCCCCAATCGGGTGTAGAGTCCCTTGCTGCAGAGGTCCTTCAAATCCCGTGTCGCGGTATCCTGGGAGACCGTGCAGATCTTTGCATACGTTGAAGAGGTGAGCTTCCCCTCACAGTCATCAAGATACCGTGCGATTACGGTGAGTTGGTTCTTTGAGAGGGGGAGATAGCCGCCTGGCGATAGAAGCGCTCCCGCCTCAGCACCGATACAACGGTCCCTTGGGCACCACTGAAGGAGCGCTCAAGGCAGGTGAGGAACCAGATGATCCAGGCGGTGATATCAAGCGAGCCCTTCTGTGCGGACTCCAGTGCCCTGTAGTAGCTGCTCTTCTCCTCTTTGATCGCCGAGGAAGGGGGAATAGAAGCGCAATTGGGAGCGCTCCGAACGGGCCAAGAGATAGTCCACTACCGCCCGCCCGATACGGCCGTTGCCATCCTCGAATGGGTGGAGGGTCACAAACTAGAGGTGGGTGATGGCTGCGCTCGTAGATATACATGGCTAATCTCCGCACCAACAAGGGAGCTGAGACCTTTCAGAGAAGGATCACCCCTTCGCCCCTGAATCCATTTGCCTTGACGGTGAACTCGCTTTCAGAGCGTACATGGAGGAAGTGGTCGGTCTCGGTAATGACCGGCAGGTCCTTCACTTGGTCGAGGTCGAGGCTCCCTGAACGGTAGGTCGGGTTGATGGTGTAGTAGATGCAGCCGAGGCTGGTCATGTTCTGGAAGAAGTGGGTGCCTTGGCTGGGCTCGACCTGGAACTCCTTCAGCCCCGTCTCGATGATCACCTTCGCCCGGGAGATCTGCGACCACGCCACCGGGATGCCGAGCCAGGGGTCGGCCGAGCCGAGCCGGCCGGCAACCAGGAGGATGTAATCACGCTCCTCGAGGACCATGGCGGTGTTGATCTCTTCTAGCTCCGCTGCCATGTCCTGCATCGCGCTCTGGTCGAAGGAGTCGACCTTGAGGTGGACGAAGTCCTTGATGCCCTCCACCTTGCCGTTGCCCATCACGACGGTGGAGTGGACCATCGCGCGCTCTCTCTCCTCTTCCGTTATGGCAACATCGCGCTCCTCGTTGCCCACGGCGATCGGCCTGATCTGCAGGAGGCTGAACTCCGGCTTCTTGGGAGCCTTGCGGTTGAGGTTGATCGCAAACTCGATCTCCACCGGTCGTCCCATCGCCGCGCTGCCCAGGCTCAATACATCGCGGATGATGGCGGCAAGGGGGAAGGCGTCGTACTTGAGGATACCGTTGAAGGTGATGACCTTCACTCCCTCGGCCGACGATGATTCGCTGAAGGTCGATGAGCTGACATCCCAGGTCGAGGCGATGTACCGCAGCGACTCGGGGTGGCGCTCCGCTTCGTCCAGGTCGAGGAGGAGCAGGTTCTCCATCCCGCGCTCACCGGTGGCTTCAAAGCCATCCTCCATGCTCAGGGCGTAGAAGGTGCGCTGGCTGCTGCTCTGGTTTCCCCCCAGGTAGTGGGCGGGCCTCTTGGGGAAGGAGGGGGAGAAGCGCAGGGAGCTTCCGCTGTCGACGACCGCCTTGCCGAAGCCAAAGCTCACCATGCCCACCCCGTTCTCCGGCTTCTCGCCGCCGAGGGGGTAGTAGTTGAGCGACCTGGCCACCCCGCTGGCGTTGGGGTACCAGTAGGAGCCGTGCTGGCTGCCGATGACCTGCTGGATGATGACCGCCATCTTCTCATCCTCGTGGAGGTGGTCGGTGGCCCGTGAGTACTCCTTCGCACCGCGGAAGAAGGTCGATGCCCAGACCGACCGTACCGCATCGCAGAGCTCGGCGAGCCGCTGCTCATCGCTGCCCCGGTTGGGAATCATGGCGGTCATGTAGACGCCGGCATAGGGTTGGTAGTGGGAGTCCTCCAAGAGGCTGGAGGAGCGGACACAGATCGGCTGCCTGATCGTCTGGATGACCGCCTCCAGGTTGGTGACCAACTCATCAGAGAGGGGTTTTGAGAGGAAGATCTTGAGCAGCGTCTCGTCACTCATGTCGCTGGTGGTGATCTCGATGAGGCTGTTCTCCTCGATGAAGCGGGTGAACTGGTCGGTGGTCAGGACCACCGTGCGGGGGATGGAGAGGTAGATGTGGGGGTACTTCTCGGGAATCCTGGCCGAGCGCAGCACCATGTCGATGAAGGCGAGGCCCCGGCCCTTGCCGCCGAGCGAGCCATCCCCGATCCGGCTGAAGAAGAGGGTCTCATCGTAGTTGTCGGGGCTGAATTGGGCGATGACACCCTTGGTGCGCTCCGCTCGGTACTCCCGTATGATCTGGATGAGCTGGTCCTGCACCTCCTCGGCGCTGCCGTGGGTCGGGATCTGCAGGTCCTTGATCTTGGCAGCGATGGTGTACAGCGACTGGGCCCTGAGCCAGCGGCTGAACTCGTTTCTCCTGCAGTGGAAATCAAAGCTCTCGGTGGGGATGGTGCCCAGCATCCGCTGCAGGTCGCGCATCGTATGGGCGCGGGCGATCTCGACCATCGTCTCGGGGTCTCGGAAGATGAAGGGGCCGAAGCCGTAGTGGTCGGCCATATAGCGGTTCAATTCCACAAAGAGGGAGGTGCTGCTCTTCCAGATGAAGGAGGCCCCCTTTGCCAGCACCTCCTCCTCGACCTCGAGGTCACTGCTGAGGATGAGGAGCGGCAGGTCGGGCTCTTTTTCCTGGACCATCTCGACCAGGTTGAGACCGGCGCGCTTGTCGTAGGCGCCCCGCCTCAGGTAGGCCATGTCAGTGATGATGCCCAGGATATTCTCCCGATGCTTCGCCCAGATCGCCTCGGCCTCCTCGAAGGTGCGTGCTAGCACGATCTTGGGCCTGCCGCGCATCCTCAGCGTCTTGCCCCAGTTGTTCAGCGCCTCGAGGATCGCCGAGCGGTTCTGCTGGATGAGGCAGGTGTACATCATCGGCAGGAAGGAGGAGTAGAAGCGCACCGAATCCTCGACGAGGATGATGGTCTGTACATCGGCCACCGTGGTGTCGTGTTCGAGGTTCATCCGGTCCTCGACGAGCTTGATCATCGCGAGGAAGACGGAGGGGTCGCCCTGCCAATAGAAGAAGTAGTCGATCGCCTTGCTGTCCGACCCCTTGATGAGCTTGTTGCGCCGGTGGCTCGAGGAGGGGGAGAGGATGATGACCGGCATGGCCGGGTTCTTCTCCTTGATCGCCTCTGCAAGGCTCTCCACCGACTCATCCCCGAGGTCGAGCATCGCGATGACGAGCTCGAAGGTCCGTTCATCGAGGAGGGTGAGCGCCTCCTCACCGTTTGAGGCGTGGATGATCTTCGGGGGGTTGGTGAGCCCGAGCTGGGTGTACTCGATGTAGAGCTCCTCCTCGACCCGCCCATCCTCCTCGAGGAGGAAGCGGTCGTAGTCGTTGCAGATCAGGAGCACATTGTAGATGTGGCTCAACATGAGGTTGCTGAAGGGCAGCCAGGTAGGGTCGAGGGTGTACATGGGCTGAGTGTATCATGAGGTGACGATATGTGGGTAGAAAGTACGGCAGATATGCCAATAATCTGTTTTAATTGCTCGAATACAAGAATAACTGTTATTTTTAAAACAAAAAGTTATTATATATTCATATCTGGATGTAATTGACACAAATCAAGGCAACGTTTACCCTGTGGCTACGAATGTGCCCCTAAGGAGATCACCCAGTATGTACAACCTAGAAGCCTTGATGGAAGACGTAGAGAGAAAGAACCCCGCCCAGCCTGAATTTCACCAGGCGGTCAAGGAGGTCCTCCGCTCTGTCATCGACGTCGTCAACGAGAACCCGGTCTATGAGAAGCACCGCATCCTTGAGCGGATGATCGAACCTGACCGGATCATCAGTTTCCGCGTCGAGTGGGAGGACGATGGGGGCAACCTCCAGGTCAACCGCGGCTATCGCATCCAGTTCAACAACACCCTCGGGCCCTACAAGGGCGGGCTGCGCTTCCACTCGAGCGTCACCATCGGGACGCTTAAGTTCCTCGGCTTCGAGCAGACCCTGAAGAACAGCCTCACCACCCTTCCCATGGGTGGCGGCAAGGGTGGCAGCGACTTCAATCCCCGTGGCAAGAGCGATACCGAGATCCTCCGCTTCTGCCGCGCCTTCATGACCGAGCTCTCCAAGTACATCGGTCCGACCGTCGACGTGCCTGCCGGTGACATCGGGGTAGGGGCGCGGGAGATCGGCTACCTCTATGGCCAGTACAAGCGGATCCGCAATGAGCACACCGGGGCGATGACCGGCAAGGCGGTCGGCTACGGCGGCTCGCTCATCAGGCCCGAGGCCACCGGCTTCGGCGCCCTCTACTTTGCCCAGGCGATGCTCGCTACCAAGGGTGATAGCCTCGAGGGCAAGCGTGTTGCCGTCAGCGGCTTCGGCAACGTCGCCTGGGGGGCGGTGATGAAGGCGAGCCAGCTCGGGGCCAAGGTGGTGACCATCAGCGGGCCCGACGGCTACATCTATGATGAGGAGGGGGTCTCCACCCCCGAGAAGTGGGCGTACATGAATCTGCTGCGCCTCTCCAACAACGACGTGGTCGCCCCCTATGCCGCAAAGTTCGGGGCCCTGTTCGTGCCCAAGAAGAAGCCCTGGGAGGTCGCTGTCGACCTGGCCCTCCCCTGTGCCATCCAGAATGAGCTGAACCTCGATGATGCCAAGACGCTGGTATCAAACGGGGTGAAGTACGTCATCGAGGTCTCCAACATGGGGTGCCGCACCGAGGCGCTCGACTATTTCATCGAGAATCGGATCCCCTTTGCACCAGGCAAGGCGGCCAACGCCGGCGGTGTAGCCGTCAGCGGCCTCGAGATGAGCCAGAATGCGATGCACATCAGCTGGAGCAGCGAGGAGGTCGATGAGAAGCTCCACCAGATCATGGAGAAGATCCACGCCTCCTGTGTGAAGGAGGGTACCCTCAGTGATGGGTACATCGACTACGTCAAGGGAGCGAACATCACCAGTTTCAAGAAAGTGGCTGATGCGATGGTCCAGCTCGGCTATTAAGCGAAAGTGTCTAAAAGAGAAGGTCTCCCAATTGGGAGGCCTTTTTTGTCAATGACACTAGCCTTTCGCTCCCCTGGCCTCATTGCGCACAGTGTGCGCGCCCTGAGCACTGGTGATGCTCCGATTGCCAGGCAGTTGACCACACTCATTCCACCCTTGACTGATAACGAATTGCCTCGTCTATAGCCAAGATAAATCACCACTTGTGCGTGCTGTGAAGCGCAACTATACGTGAACTCTACAAAACCCATATAACGCTATATGTAGTGTCATTAGTCTATACCTCCGCTATAAATACGGTATTTGCGCTTGCTATCTCTCCTCCTTCGTGCTATTGTGGATGGGGGTCGTTCATTCGACCCCTTCAGTTTGGATTGTGAATTTACCACGAGTATTAATTTGTATAGAGGGTGCACATGAGTTCAACCAAGAATGCATTGAGTCCGTTGGGACGCAAGATTTTCCTTGACCGATACGCATTGAAAGATGTGAAGAAAGAGTCGCTCAAAGAGGGCGATATCGTCGTCGCGGTGAGCAATGCCGCGACCGGACAGCGGGAGATCGGCACGGTCACCGCAATCGGCAAGGAAGGGGCGATCACGGTCACCCTCGATGATGGCTCTGTCCTGCACGTCAAGCGTGAGGATGTGGACAAGCCGCTTGAGACCGATCCTGCGCAGATGCTCTCCCGGGTGGCCCGGGGCATCGCCGAGGTCGAAGAGAAGGGAGTACGGGGGCAATGGGAGAAAGAGTTCAATTGGCTTCTGCAGGATTGGAAGTTCGTCCCCGCTGGACGAATCCTTACCGGAGCTGGCACGGACCAGAATCTGACGTACTTCAACTGCTACGTGATCCCCTCGCCGAAGGACAGTCGTGGTGGCATCATTGGGTCTCTTGGCCAAATGACCGAAATCATGAGCCGCGGCGGCGGGGTGGGGATGAACATCTCATCGTTGCGCCCACGGCACAGCTACGTCAAGGGCGTCAACGGCCGTTCGAGCGGCTCGGTCAGCTGGGGCGGACTCTTCAGCTTCGTCACCGGCCTGATTGAGCAGGGGGGGTCGAGACGCGGGGCCCTGATGTTGATCCTCAACGTCTGGCACCCCGATATCCTGGACTTCATCAACAGCAAGCGCGAGATGGGCAAGATCACCAACGCCAACATCAGCGTCGGCATCAGCGATGCCTTCATGGAGGCGGTGCGTTCCAATGCGGATTGGGAGACCTGCTTCCCCGACACCTCCGACCCCGAGTACAACGAGAAGTGGGACGGTGACCTCGACAAGTGGAAGTCCGTCGGACACAAGGTCATGGGGTATCGCACGTACAAGGCAAAGGCGATCTGGGACGCCATCGTCGAGAGCGCCTGGGCGAGTGCCGAGCCGGGGGTCTTCTTCATCGACCGCTACAACAAGATGTCCAACTCCTACTACTACTCCTCGATCCAGTCGACCAACCCCTGCGGGGAGCAGGGCCTGCCGCCGTGGGGCGTCTGCAACCTCGGGGCTATCAACCTGAGCCAGTTCGTCGCCGACAAGAAGGTCCTCTACCCGGAGCTCGGCAGGGCGGTG
>CALFMX010000323.1 GCA_937902565.1 uncultured Spirochaetales bacterium | reverse complement strand
CTTTGGTTCTAGTGCCTACGGGATGTTTCAGTCTGCTCCATCAGTATAAGTAAAAATTCATAAGACACGATGACCAACACCTTTGGTTTCTGATTTCAGCCTCTAATGGGCGTATTATCTCACATTCAAGTTCACGAATCAAATTGATAATTACGAGGGCTGGTATATATGCCCTTAGGGTATTCGCCAGAGCACCATCACAACAACCCAGTTATTTTCTAGGTTCTTTTCGTTCTATGCATTGGGTCTATGGTCTCACCCAGAACCAATTTCATCCCCAACACCGTAATACACTCTGAGTCCTTTGAGAATCTGCAGGATCTTGCCATCCTCAAACGCTGTTACAAGCACACCCTCTACAAAACGATTGGAGCGGACGATGGCGGTAAGGAGCTTGACCAGCGTGAGAGGGGGACACTGCATATAATCACTCTTGGGATCCCTGTAAAGGCGTGCCCCTTCTTCCCATCTGGGCCAGTTGAAATCTACGATGAGGCCTATCTTATAAAGATAACTCTGGAACTCGTCCACCAAGGCGGACGGCATGTAATATGGATAATTCCCTATCTTTTCCCACTCTCCAAACGAAGGAGTTTCTTCAATCCTTGGGATGAATGCAAAGAGGCGATTCCACTCCTCTTTCGATATTGAGTCGAGGTGCTCAGAGAGCCCCTCAAGTGTTATATGGTGTCTCATGAGCCTGCTCCTTTCCACAGAGTAGCCCATCACCTTACAAACCGAAAGAGTCAACGACTTATGGTTGATCCGCTGATGCCGGCCCCCTCATCGAGAGGCTCGACTTGCAACAGAAGATCGTACCGTTCTTCCTACATTGCTTGGTGCTTTTATGTGATTTGATACGCGGCTATACAAAGTACATAGGTATTTTGTATAGCGACGTTACAATTTACATAAAATGGGCGATATCAGAAACAAAAACATCATCTATGGCCTAGGGAAGGCCATCGGGGAGTTTGTTTCACTCTCCCCCTACCCGGTCACTGCCATTTGTTGAGCTTCCACTCCTGACCGGTCAACAGCTCTCCGACCTGTTTCATCTCATCGCTGGCATCCTCAAGCTTCCCTCCTGAGCGCAGGCGCTCAAGCTCTGCAGTCAACATGGTGCTGTTCTTCGGGGAGAGTTGGAACCGGGATGCAAAGATGAAGCCCGCTATGATCAAGAGCGCAGGCCCGCCGATGAAGAAGATGAAGAAGCGGGTGAGTACCTGGCTCGTCTGCTCGGCGTGTGAGACAAAGCCGACAAGCTGGAGGAAGAAGCCGATGATCGGCATGACCAGGGCTCCCTGGACGAGCTTGCGCATCAGCGTCAGCGCCCCCGAGTAGACGCCTGAGCGCTGGCTGCCTGTCATCAGCTCATCGACGTCGATGACGTTGGGCAGGATCGAATACGGGATGTAGACCGCAGCGGCGGTCCCCGATCCGATGACCGCACAGACGAGGCAGATCACCGCGAGGGGTGAGGTCGAGGAAAGCGTGAGGGTGAGGAGCATGCCCACGAGCCAGATGGACATGCCCATCTGGTAGGCGAAGCGCTTGCCCTTCGTATTGGCGATCTTCACATAGACAGCGATCATCACCAGCTGGACGAGCATCAAGGTGCCCATCGCGATGGAGTAGATCCCATCGCGGCGCAGGTAGTAGGTCAGATAGTAGGTGAAGAGTGCCATCAAGAAGTCGATGGCGCTGTAGGCGCAGACGTACATCAGGATATGGATCTTGAAGGAGCGGTTCTTGAAGATCGAGAAGAACTCCTTGATGAAGTTCTGCGAGTAGCTCTCCTCTGCCGCCCGCTCATCCTCCCAGGTACCGAAGAAGGTGATAATCCACGGCAGGGCGAAGAAGATCCCGAAGACGACCGACATCGTCACATACCCTGCTGACGGGGGGCCTGAGGAGGAGTCGATGATGATCTTCGGCACCGTGGCGGCGAGCAGGGACGAGAAGCCTGAGAAGAGGAGGCGCGCACCGGAGAGGCGGTTTCGCACCTCGTAGTCGGGCGAGAGCTCGGCGGCCAAGGCTGAATAGGGGATCATCACCATGGTGAAGACCGTGGCGAAGACCACGTAGGCGAAGCTGTAGTAGAGGAAGAGCAGCGCCTGGCTCTCCGTCTTCAGCGGCAGCCAGAGGATGATGAACGAGAGGGCGATCGGGACGATGCCAGCGAGGAAGTAGACCCGCCGCCGCCCAAAGCGGCTCCGGGTTCGGTCGCTGAGGTAGCCCATCAGGGGATCGCTGACTGCATCCCAAACCTTGCCGATGCCGAAGACCATACCGGCCAAAGCCGGGGAGAGGCCCACCACCTCGGTGAGGTAGAAGAGGAAGAGCATTCCCACGATCATGAAGGCGCCACCGCCGTACATATCCCCCATCCCGTACGCCACCAGGGTTTTCATCCCCACCTTACGCTCCATCTCATCCCTCCCGTCGGCCTATGGCCAACAATCGTTCATGATATTCGCTCTCCTGCCTGATAAACACCGGCGGGGAGCCCATAGGTCCTGCCATGCGATATGTCCCACCATCAAAGACCTGGTGGGTGAAGAAGTGGACCCATCTGCCCGGAGGCAGCACGACCCGCCTCCGCTTGGCCCGGCCCTTGATCATCGGGGCAATGAGGAGGTCGGAGCCATAAAAGTATTGGCCCTGTGCCACCCTCCCCTCGACGACGACCGCACTGATGGGTGGCACACCCCGCCTCTGGTACTCCTCAGCTACCGCCTGGTGGTAGAAGAGGAGGTCACTGTGGATGCCCACCATCCTCGCAAAGTGGGCAAGCATCGCTCCATCCTCGTCGAACTGGACGTTCACTGTCGGCCTGATGCCCTCATGGGTCCTCATCACAGGAGTGAAGGCAGCCAGCTCACAGCTGCGGGCAAGAAGCTCCCGCTTCCGCTTGATCCAGGCGAAGGAGAGGAAGCCCCCGATATCGAAGTGCCAGTTGCCCACCCCCGATGCCGCTGCGCTGATCGCAGCCGGGATCACCGAGGGCAGTCCGTTATCGAGCAGGAAGTCCACCGTCTGGTCACCTGCCCAGATCAGGGAGGCAGCGCCGCTGCTGCCGCTGAAGCCGGAACGGCAGAAGAAGAGCACATCTTCGCTCCTCCCGGCCTCTGCGATGGCCTCGCTGTTCAATGCAGCCCATCGCACCGGGTAACGGTTGTGCTCCAGGTAGGGATCACCCCCGCCATAGAGGACGCTATCGGTGGGCAGGTACTCACCGAAGTCTGCCATCCACCCATCCAGGCCAATCCCCAGCAGATGGGTCTTGATGATCTCCTTGTACCACCGCACCGCATCCTCATTGCAGAGGTCGACGATGGCGATATCGAAGGTGGTGGAGCGGGTGATGTATGCCTCCCCGCTCTGCGGGTCCTTGACGAGGAAGCCACCCTCCACAGCCTCCTGGTAGAACGGCCCGTCACAGGCGAGGTAGGGGTTGATGTACCCCAGGAACTTGATGCCTTGTTCGTGCAACTCCTCGATAAAGCCGGGCAGGTCGGGGTAGAGGGAGTCATCATACTGCCAGTTCCAGAAGAGCTGCTTGCCGTAGGTGGTCATGCGGATCCCCTGCCAATCCTGACACCAGAGGGCAGTGACCTTGATACCTGCTTCAAGCGCCCGCCTCAGCTTCTCCGCTACCACGGCCCGCCCGCCCTGCACTCCCAGGATGAGGCCATCGTGGGCCCAGGAGGGCAGCCGAGGCTGCCGTCCCACGAGGGCTGAAAGGGCGGCGACGGCCTCCTCCATTGTCTCTTCCTTGCCGAGGTAGAGCGATGGGGGCAGTTCATGGACAGCGATTGAACAGCGGCCGGGAGCGGAGAAGTCGAACCGGCTGAAGGCGGTGCTCTCCAGATACGCCCACCTGCCGTCAGCGGTGACGAAGCTCGGCTGGGGGTAGTAGGTATGCTCCTTCGATCCCCCGCGCCCCGAATGGAGATTTGCAAAGAAGCGCACGTAGTTCGCCCCTCTGCCCACCCCGCCCTCCGAGACCCACATCGGCAGTACCCTGCCCCTGAGATCGAGGTGGGAGAACTGCTCCCCACCACCGAAGATCGGTTGCTCCCCATCAAGCGCTATCTCCAGCGAGAAGCGGTTCACCGCCGCCTCTCCCCTCCAGGAGGGTGTGATTCTCATCCACCGCTCCCCTTCACTCACCGCCAGGGTGAGGCCACACTCGATGGTGGCAGCGTCTTTGGCGGCTTCAACGTGCACGCCGCTCTCCCTCCAGGCGAGAGTCTCCTCCTTGATGGTGTAGTGCCCGTTCTTCATCTCTATGGTGCACGTCCCCGTCCCCACCCGAGCGGCCGGGGTTAGAGGGGTGTGATGGACCAGCACCACTCCATTACGAGCGAGGGCAAATCCATCTCTCTTCTTGATGATCTCGATCACGGCAATCCTCTCTGACTCGACCACTGTTCTGCAAAGGAGCAGAGCCCATCGGCGCTATCGCTCTGGCAGAAGGTTACGTGGTAGCGAGGGACACCGAAGATCGACAGCACGGATGAGCTCATGCGTCCTCCTCCATGAAGAACCACTCGACCGCTTCGATGGCCCTCAGGCCTCTCTTGAACGTCTGGTCGATCTCTTCGCGAGCGAGGGAGTCATCGGTCTTCCGTGCCCTGCAGACAACTGGAAGATGATCATGCTGTTTCACGATGCCACTCCTTGTATTCGTCAAGCATGGGCATACATACCACGTGTATTTATTTACTTTCCATAAGTAAGCAAATACTACAATCGGGGTTCCGTCAAGGATTATTATTGAAAAGTGTCGATCAAGTAGTGGAATTGAGGGGGTGCTTGTGGCCCCTCATCAAGGAGAAGCCTGGGACCATCGGCAAGTTTGTAGCGCTCTCCACTTGATAGATCAAGTAAAAAAAGAGACCAATCAGCCAGGCTGGACGCCTGAGGGAGATTGGTCTCTATGAATTGCTGGATCTCTGATCAGTAGCGGATCTCACACGCCGTGAGCATCCGGTCAAAGAGCTCCTTTGCCCGGTCGCGGCCGATGGTCATCAAGGGATCGCTGAGGAAGGCGGAGAAGAGCTTATCGTCATCTCCCTCCAGGACTGCCTCGAGGGTCATCTCCTGCACGTCGCTTACATGGCGTACCAGGTTCTGGATGGCCAAAGGAGGATCCTGTGCCACGATCGCCCTGATCGAGTCACGGCTGATCACCCCGTTGGACTCCACGATCCTGCCCTTGGGCAGATAGGAGACCTGTCCCTCATTGGGCCGGTTGATGTTGGTGAGGAGGGTGTGGCTCCCCGAGAGGGCGCGCATGATATCCACCCCCTCCTCGTCGCTCTGCTCAGCGACAAGCTCATTGTCCTCATAGGTCCTGGCACGCTTCTCGATCGCCTGGCGCTCGCGCCAGCTGTAGGGGGTGCGCACCACCGCATAGCGGTGCAGGTCCTGATCGCTTGTGAGGTACCAGGGGACGAACTCGGCGAGGTGCCGGTCACCGGCGGCGCCGAGTACCCCGAAGTCGCGGAGGAAGGAGAGGGCGATGCGTTGGTCATTGTCAAACCACTTCTCTCCTTTCAGTCGCTCCAGAGCTACCGCGGTACGGTCGTCGAAGAAGTGGGGATCGGTGATCTCCTCGGCCAGGGGGGCGAGGAGGTCATTGCCCTTCCAGTGGGCCGCCGTGGCGAAGGTGAAGTGGTTGACGCCGGTCAGGTCGACCATGATCTCCCTGCGGTCGGGGCGCTCGACCCCAAACCAGGTGGCCACCTTGTCAGCAAGGAAGTTCTGGGTATGGAAGACCTCGTGGCAACAGCCGAGCGCCTTGATAGCGCCGAACCCCTCGTAGAGGGCAGCGGTGCAGAGGGTCATCGGATTGGTGTAGTTGATCACCCATGCGTCGGGGCAGTAGCGCCCGATGGCACGGGCAAAGTCGACGAAGAGAGGAATCGAGCGACGCGCCCGCATGATGCCGCCCGGGCCGGTGGTATCGCCGACCGACTGCAGGATCCCGTACTCCTCAGGCAGCAGGAGGTCGCCCTTGCGGCACTCGGTAAGCCCCGGCTCGATGGTGATGACGACGAGGTCACACCCCTCGAGGGCCTTTGCCAGGTCATCCTCGGCCTCTATGGTGAAGCGTCCCCCGCTCTTGTTGACTGCAAAGATACGGTTTGCCACCTCAACGTTGTTGCGCGCCGCCTCCTTGTCGATGTCGTAGAGCACCACGTGCGCCGAGGTGTCTTTGCTATAGGCAAGGTCCTTCAGGAATTGGATGGCCCAGAGCCGTCCTCCCCCTCCAATGATACAGATTCGTTGTTCTTTCATCTCCATTCCTCCCATCATCACCAGTCTCTCCTCCCCTTCTGTGATAATCCAGATGGAGTCCTTTGATAATTAGTATCTTTTTTTGACATTATCTGGGAAATATAGCGTATACTTCCACTATGTACTCGCTGGTGATTGTCGATGACGAGACTGAACTGCTCGAAGGCCTCAGCCACTACTTCCCCTGGGAGTCGATCGGGTTTGTCGTGACCGGGTCCTTCATCGATGGGCGTACTGCCCTCCAGTACTGCACGCACAACAGGCCCGATGTCGTACTCACCGACATCCGCATGCCGTTCATGGATGGCCTGCAGCTGCTCGAAGCGCTCACCGCCCTCGAGCCGACCCCGCTCTTCTGCGTGATGAGCGCCTACAACGACTTCGAGTACGCCAAGCGTGCCATCAGCTACGGAGTGCAGGAGTACCTCGTCAAACCCTCCTCCTTCGATGAAATCCGTGAGACGTTCCTGAAGATCCGGGCCCTCCTCGATGGTACCACCGTCCCGGTGGCGACACACCACGTGGCCTCGGAACAGACCAACCACCTCATCGCCCAGACCTACGCCATCATGGAGAAGCGCATCGGCTCCTGCTCGCTGCAGAACATCGCCAGCGAGCTGTCGATTACCGACAGCTACCTCTCCCGCCTCTTCAAGGAGAAGACCGGACGCAACTTCCAGGAGGTGTTGCTGGAGAAGAAGATGGAGACGGCCCGGCAGATGCTCGCCTCCCGGGTCAACTACAAGAACAAGGAGATCGCCCAGGCCCTCGGCTACCAGGACACCCAGAACTTCTGTCGGACCTTCCAGCGGTACTGGGGCAAGTCCCCGCAGAAGTTCAAGAAAGAGGTGCTGACATGAACGCTCGTTCCAATCGTATCGTCCGGATTTTCCTTCGCCACAGCCTCCCCCTGATCATCGTCGTCCTCCTGCTCGGCGGAGGCTCCACCCTCATGGTGCGCAACTTCATCCGCAAGAACTCGGTATCACAGGCGACACAGAAGCTACTCTCGGTCCAATCCTTCTACGATGTGATCCTCGATGAGATGGACAGCCTCAACCTGATGTTCTCCACCAACCCCGAGATGATGGCGCGGATGATGCAGATCCTCAGCGAGGAGCAGGAGGTGGACCTGGACAACTACCGGGAGATCCGCCTAATCAGGTCCTTCATATCGGCGCCGGCGAATGCCCGACCCTACATCCACAATATCTACGTCTACCTGGAGAATGCCCAGGACCTGGTCCTCACCGCCGACATGGCCTTCATCCCCCTTCTCCAGCTCGAGGACCAGAGCTGGCATGAGACCTACCGGAGCCTGCCGCCCGCAAGCCAGAGCTTTTCGGAGCGCGTCACGCTGAAGCGGGGCAAGACCACGGAGCAGACCATCATCCGCATCCTCCGCCCGATCATCAGCCAGGCGAGGCAGAAAATCGGCGTCATCGTGCTGGATATCAAGGAGCCCTTCCTTGCCGCCTCCTACCAATTCCAGGATGGCGAGCTGTTTGAGATCCATAACCGGGAGGGGGATCTCCTGCTCTCCAACCACACCCAAGAGAGCGTCTTTACACGTACAAATCTGGAGCTCTTCTCCATCGAGTCGAGTAAATACGGGTGGCAGTACACACTCGGCTTCTACAAACCCCAGCTCTATGCCCTCTCGACCACCATCGGGTACTACACCCTTGGCCTGACCCTCCTCGCCCTCATCCTCGGCCTCATACTCACCCACCGGACAAACCTGAGAGAGCACAACTTCCTCACCAATGTACTCAATCAGCTCGCCCAGGTCACCGAGTCCAACCTCAGCGAGGAGTCGCCCGAGCAGTACCGCAACATCTTCGACTACCTCAACCACCACGTGATCAGGACCTTCTTGGAGCAGGACTACCTGCGCTGGCAGAAGGAGGCGATGGAGTACCGCGCCCTGCAGATGCAAATCAACCCCCACTTCCTCTTCAATACCCTCGATACCATCAATTGGAAGGCAATCAAGCTGACTGACGGAGAGAACGACGTCTCCCACATGATCCAGCTGCTCTCAAAGCTCTTGAAGTACTCCCTGCAGGTCGATGACGTGACGGGCGTCCCTCTCGAGACCGAGTTCAGCCGGACGAGGCAGTACATCACCCTGCAGGAGATCCGCTTCCCCGGCCGATTCACCTACAGGGAGCAGATCGATCCCGCCCTGGCCACCGCCCGGGTGCCCAGCCTCCTCTTGCAGCCGATCCTGGAAAACGCCTTCAACCACGGCTTTGTCGAGGGCCGGGTCCTCGCCATCACGGTGACAGCACAAGAGGAGCGTGGGCGGCTCGTCATCACCATCGAGAATGACGGCAAGCCGCTTGATGAGAAGCGGCTTGCGGAACTGAATAACGAGAAGGTCGATGTCCTGAAACGGGAGACCTCCCTCGGCCTGATGAACATCAAGAAGCGGCTCTCGCTCTTCTCTGCCGAGGCGGAGTCGGTGATCACCTTCACCAGCGGCAGCGAACGCGGGTTCGCCGCGGTGGTGAACCTGCCGCTACGCTGGCAGTGATCACACCTTCATGCCGGTGGTGGCGATTCCTTCTACAAAGTACTTTTGCGCTGCGAAGAAGACGATGACCGGGGGCAGGATGGCGATGAGGCTCATCGCCATGATCTGGTTCCAGTCGAACTCGGTGGAGATGTCCATCGTCATCCTCAGGCCCAGGGCGATCGGGTACTTGGCCACACTGCTGATGTAGATCAGGACGTTCATGAAGTCGTTCCAGGTCCAGACGAACTGGAAGACGATCACGGAGAAGATCGCCGAGGTGCAGAGCGGCAACAGGAGATCCTTGAGGACGACGAAGCTGTTGCACCCATCAAGCTTGCCCGATTCGTCGATCTCAAGGGGCAGGCCACGGAAGAACTGGACCATCATGAAGTTGAAGAATGGGAAACAGCCGAGGGCCGCCGGGACGATGAAGGGCAGATAGGTGTCAAGCCAGCCGAGATTCTTGAAGAAGATGTATCGCGGGATGATGATCACGGTGGCAGGCAGCATCATCGTCGACAGCATGATGGCAAAGAGGGCACGCTTGAGGGGAAAATCGAAGCGGGCAAAGCCATAGCCGACGAGCACCGAGCTGAGGACGGTGAAGAAGACGGTCGGGACGACCATGTAGAAGGTATTCTTCAGATAGTCGGAGAAACCGTACTGCCCGGTCCCGACCCAGCCGGCCTTGAAGGCGCCGAAGACGGGGTTCTTGGGAAGCAGGCTGATGGTGCCGAAGATCTCATCGTTGGTCTTGAAGGCGGCTCCGACCATCCAGAGCAGGGGGTAGATCATCACATAGGCGAGGGCGATGAGGAGCACATAGGCAAGGATTCTGCTGTATTTGATTTTGGGACGTGTCATTTTGCATCTCCGTAATGGACCCAGGACTGTGAGGAGCCGAAGGTCAGGCTGCTAAAGAACAGGATGATGGCGAAGAGGATCCACGCGGCCGCCGCGGCCAGGCGCTGCAGCTCCCGGGACTTGGCCAGGGCGATGTGCGTCTCCCGGCTGCGGCCACGGTCCCAGATGGCCTGCTCCACGGCGGGGTTGATAAACTGAATGTCCGGGTAGCAGCGGCGGAAGCTGTCCTCCACGATGGGATAATGCGTGCAGCCGAGAATGACATGCTGAACCTGTCCCCTCGAAAGGATGTTGTTCACCTCGGTTTTGATTTCGGCATCAACGGCTTTGCTGCCGAAATCGCCGCCGTCGATCATTCCCGCCAGAAGCGGGCTGCCCTTGCCGATCACTTCCACGGACGGGTCGAACTTGTGGATCAGCTTTTCATAAGCGCCCGAGGAAACCGTGAATTCCGTCGCGATCAGGCCGACCTTTTTCAGGCCGGAGCGCACGACGGATTTCGCCGCGGGCTCAATGATGCCGATGATCCTGAAATCGAATTTCGGGCCCAGCGTTTCCACAAGGGTGGAAATGGTATTGCACGCAATCGCCACGACCTTGACGCCGCGCCCCCCGAGGAACCGGAGCATCTTTACGCTCAGCCCCGTGATTTCTTCCCCGGTTTTGTTCCCGTAAGGGCAGTTCGCGCTGT
>CALFMX010000322.1 GCA_937902565.1 uncultured Spirochaetales bacterium | reverse complement strand
TTCTCGCCTCCATCGCGTTCACGGGTATTGACCGTATTGGAATCCTGGGCATCATCTGTGACGGGGCGAAGGGGACGTGTGCGCTCAAGATCCATAGCTGTGCCGATGCAGCGGCCCTGGCGGCCAAGCTTGCCATGCATGGCCTCTCCCCCTCGAGTGAGAGCGGGATCGTGGGCAAGAGCAGCAGCGAGAGCCGGGACTTTTTAGAACGGATCAGCCGGGAGGGGATGGAGGAGATTGACAAGACGATCCTCTCCATCATGATGGGAAAGCATGCATGAACTACGTCGCCTTGGACTTTGAGACCGCCAATGAGTATGCCGGTGGTGCCTGTTCAGTCGCCCTTGCCCGCTTTGACGAGGAGGGGACGCTTCTGGAGAGCTACTACTCCCTGATCAGGCCGAAAAATCCCTACTTCGACCCCTCGATGAGTGCGGTGCACCAGCTCGATAGCGCCGAGTGCCTTGCCTCCGGTGAGTTTGATACCATCTGGCCCGATATGGTGCGCTTCATCGGCCGCGACATCGTGGTCGCCCACAACGCCGCCTTCGACATGGGGGTGCTCAAGGCATCGCTTGAGGCGTATGATCTGCAGTGCGACGGGATCTCATACCTCTGCACCCTCGTCATCGCCCGGAAGGTGTGGCCGAAGATGCTCAGTTATAAGCTGAGCTACATCGTCGACTCCCTCGAGCTTGAGTATCGGGCCCACTACGCCCTCGATGACGCCATCATGTGCGGAAAGATCTTCGCAAAGCTCTGCCGAGGCCAATTGAATGACCTTCTGACGCTGAGGCGGTTCCTCATTCACCACGGTATCGAGGTGAAGACTATAGATCACCAGAGAAGAGGTGGAGACCTTTTCCTATGAGGGGGTAGAGCCCGGTGGCCCAGAGGCCGATGAGGGCATACCTGGCAAAGCTGCCGATGCTATAGAGTGAGGCGGGTATGACCGCCTTTGCCCCCATGATGATGACCACGCCTGCCATGCCTATGATGTAGCGGATGATTTTCTTTGGCCACGAGCCGTCGGTAGAGAAGTTCACCCGCTTGTTCTCGAAGACGAAACCGAGAAACCCGCCGCCACCGAGGGCCAGGGCTTTCATCAAGTCGGTGAAGGCCACCTCATCGATGGTGTGGAGGTTGAGCAGGATGGCCATGATGATGGCTGCTACGAAGCTGATGGTCCCTACCATTGTGTTCACCTTGATCCGCCTCTCCCTGTCGTCGTAGAGGGCAGAGAGGGGGCGGTACGCCAACATGCTGATGGACGTGCCGAGCACCAGGCCACCGAAGACGTCGTTTGGCCAGTGGACACCGAGGTAGAGGCGGCTGATGCCCACCAGAGCGATGACAACGGCACAGAGGATGGAGACGGCCCGCTTCTGGAAGGTCAGGGCGAGGGCGGTGTAGGAGGAGGCGGCAGTGGTGGTGTGGCCGCTCGGGAAGGAGTAGCCGGTGGCTGTCTCGACCCGCTTGCCCTGTATGGAGTCCAGGACCTGGAAAGGCCTGGGGGCGCGGACGATCGATTTGAGGGTGCCCATTGCGATGACACTGTAGATCGTGGAACTGAAGAGGATGAAGCCGCTCTTCTTGTTGTAGTTATAGAAGATGTAGAGGATGAAGGCGACGACGAAGCTCTCCTCCCCCAGCATCGTGACGAGGTTTGCAACGGTATCCAGGATAGGGTTTGCGATATTGAGAAAGAAAAGCATGATCGACTCTTGCATGGCGTCCTCCGCTTCAGAGTATAGGGGAGCTCTACGGGGGGCGCAACAAAATATCAGGGGTGTTGTCGGCCTTTTTCTGCACCCTGGCCTCTATCCATAGGCCTTCAATAGGGTATAATTGTCATATCAGGCGGAGTTTGTTTTCAAATGGTTTGGGATTGCTTGACAAAAGTTTTATGATAGTGTAGTTTCAGTCTTGCTATGAGGGTGTAGCGAAGCTGGTTATCGCGACGGCCTGTCACGCCGTAGATCGCGGGTTCGAGTCCCGTCACTCTCGCTAGGAAGCCGCCTTGGAGACAGGGCGGTTTCCTATTTTTATATGGAGTTTTGATATGAGAATCTTGGTAGGGATGAGCGGCGGCATCGACAGCTCGGTGGCAGCCTACCTGCTCAAGGAGCAGGGCCATGAGGTGATGGGGGTTACCATGACCGTCTGGAACCGCAGGGGCCACCTTGAACGGCCGGCCGGATCGAATAGTTGCTTTGCCCCGGACAAGAGTGAGGATATCGCCCGTATCAAGGAGATCTGCGCCCAGATCGGGATTGACCACACGGTGCTCGAACTCAGTGACCGCTTCGAGGAGGTGGTGCTGGAGAACTTCAAGAGCGAATACCTTGATGGCCGGACCCCCAATCCCTGTGTGTGGTGCAACGAGCGCATCAAGTTCGGTGCAATGGTCGACTATGCCGCTCAGAGCGGCATCCGCTTCGACGCATTCGCCACCGGCCACTACGCACGGATCATCGAGGATGGGGGACGGCTCGCTGTCGCGCGTGCCATCGACGAGCGGAAGGACCAGTCCTACTTTCTCTACCGCCTCAGCCAGGAGCAGCTCGCTCGCACCCTCTTTCCCCTTGGCTCTCTGGACAAGGATGAGGTGAGAGCGCTTGATGTCAAACTCGGCTTCCACCGAAGCGATCAGAGTGAGAGCCAGGACTTCTATGACGGGGATTATGCCGACCTGTTGGAGGTCGGTGACCAGGTCGGCAACATCGTGAATGCGGACGGAGAGGTCCTTGGGCGCCACAACGGAATCTTTCGATATACCATCGGCCAGCGCAAGGGCCTGGGCATCGCCAGCTCCCGTCCGCTCTACGTCATCGCCCTCAGGGCTGAGAGTAACGAGGTGGTGGTGGGCTTCAGTGAAGAGGGCGAACAGACGACCGTCATTGCAACGGACGTGGTGTGGCAGGCGATCTCCTCGATAGAGGGGGAGATTGAGGTCGAGGCGAAGATCCGCTCG
>CALFMX010000321.1 GCA_937902565.1 uncultured Spirochaetales bacterium | reverse complement strand
ATTGGCGATATGGCCGAAGATTCCGTCGAGGCTGACGTTGTTGGGGGTGCATTCGCGCGAAGAGTATCCGGGGATGAGCAGGTACTCGTTGAAGGTCCGTGATGGGGTGTCGATGTAGGTTGCCATGGTTTTTATCTCCCTGCCTAACTATGCCCAACCTGTCATTTTATTGCAACGGTCCCCACAAGGAAACAGTGCCCACCCTCTGTGATGCATCACACCATCATGGGTGCTCCCCCTCACTCTCATAGAGGGTCTCATACCCTCCTTCCACCTCTTTGTAGATAGCCTGCAGATCGGTGGAGGCAAAGCCGATATCCCACTCTGTGCTCGTATAGTGGGCACAGGTACCGCAGGAGGACGAGAGTGAGCGCGGTACCGGTGCAAGGCGGCAGGGGACCGCGACCTTCTTGGCATGGGTCCTGAATTGAATCGCTGCGTACTGGGTGTAGAAGGTCGCGATGTAATTGTTCATTGCTTCTGCAAGTCCAACTTCCAGCCATACGATGTCTCGGTTACGGATACATCGTACTTCATTGCAGTGGCGAAGCGGCTGACGTTCTCCTTGGCTGCGATATTATCGACCAGGACCAAGACACTCGGTACAGACTCAAAGAGTACCTTCCTTGTCTCGATGACCGGTTGCGGGCATGAGAGACCACGTGCATCAATTTCCATTGTATGCCTCCTTCTTCTTCGCTTGTATGATGACAACGGCGATGGCTGTGATGACCACAAAGCCGATGATGGTGGCCACCCTCCCTCTTGCCGTTGTTCCCTGTGCCGATGAGGCGAGGCCGAAGTTGTGGGAGAATGCTGCCCCGGCGACCATGCCGAGCACGCTCATCGCGCTGTCACTGTTCCCTTCACCGGCAAGAATGGTCTGCCTCAGCGGGCAGCCTCCCAGCAGCACCGACCCATAGCCGACCAAGGCCATGCCGAGGAAGTTCCAAAGCCACTGGGTATGGGCAACACTCTGGCCGGCAAATCCGAGCTTGAAGTGGCCCGTCACCAGGTTCATGACCAGGGATGAGACGAGCACCATGACCGAACCGATGAGGAGGGTAGAGTCCCTGAATAAGAAGATGTCACGGATGCCCCCGGCCATGCAGAAGCGGTTCCTCTGGGCGAGGATCCCGACCAAGAGGCCGGCTGCCAATGAGATGACGATCGGGGCATGCATGCTGCCGGGACCTGTGGTGCTGAACTTCAACAAGGATGGGATGAAGAGGAGTATGATCAGAAGCGCAAGGAATACCGCAGAGATGGCTCCTCCCTCGAGTGGCGTTTGCTGCTGGCTACGACCGAGGGTGAACCCGCGGTTGAGCAACAGCGAACCGGCGATGATGCCTGCGATGAAGCCGGCGAGGGCTACCAGGGCATTGAGGTCCCCGCCTCCCAGGCGCAGCAGCATCCTGAAGGGGCAGCCAAGGAAGATCAGCGCCCCGATCATCACGAAGAACGAGATGACGAAGCGGATCATGGGGCTCGATCCCCCACGGGGCCTGAACTCCTTCTTTGCAAGGCTGATCACGAAGGCACCGAGTATCAAGCCGATGATCTCCGGGCGTGCATACTGCACTGCAGCCGCTCCATGCAGGGACAAGGCCCCGGCGATGTCACGATAAAAGCACGCGATGCAGAATCCCATGTTGGCTGGGTTTCCGAGTAGGACAAGCGATACGGAGACCACGCCGGTGATTGTTCCTGCGATGAGCAGGTTCCTCTTCTCTTTGGTCATGTTCAGAGCACCTCCATTGGTCACAGATTATAACCGTTAGTTAAGTAAAAATACAATGGGAATTTTTCATGGTATGTGGTAGGCTGACATCTATGGAAACAATCTACCTCGATAATGCCGCCACCGCGTGGCCCAAGGCTCCCAATGTTGCCGAGGCTGTGGCACGGTTCATAACCGACAGTGGGGTCAATATCGGTCGTGGCGGCTATGATCGCGCCTACGACGCAGCGTCACAGGTCGAGGGGTGCCGGGAGAAGATCGGCTCGCTCTTTGGCATGGGTGACAGCCGCAATGTCACCTTCACCCTCAATGTCACCCATGCACTGAACACCCTCATCAATGGGCTGTTCACCACAGGGGACCATGTGCTGGTAAGCGGTATGGAGCACAATGCGGTGATGCGCCCGCTCACCCACCACCAGATTGACTACTCGATCATCCCGTGCACCTCCGAAGGCCGGCTCTTGGTCGACCGGATCCCCGGTCTCATCACTGGCAGGACCAAGGCGATCATCACCACCATGGCCTCCAACGTCACCGGAACGCTGCAACCGGTAGAGGAGGTTGGGGATGTTGCCCACCGCCATGGGCTGCTCTGCATCATCGATGCCGCCCAATACCCCCTGTCGCACCCCCTCTCCATCACCGATGAAGGGATCGACGCCATCGCCTTCACTGGTCACAAGAGCCTGCTCGGCCCCCAGGGAGTGGGGGGGCTCGTGCTCTCTGGCCGGATGGCTGATGAAGTCCTCCCATGGGCAGCCGGGGGAACCGGAAGCGCCAGTGACCAGTTGTCGATGCCTCAATACCTTCCCGATAAGTTCGAGGCGGGCACCCAGAACCTTCCCGGGATTGTCGGCTTGTCCGCCGCCCTCGATTACATCCAAGGACACCGCAGAAAGATCATCGAGGCCGAGAGTCGGGCCACTGAACGCCTGCTCTCCTACTTCCTCTCCGATGGGCGCACAACCGTCATCGGTCCCAAGGGGATGGAGGGGAGGACCAGTGTGATCAGCATCGACTTTCCGGGTCTGGACAACGCCGAGGTCGCCTACCAGCTCGCCCTGGAGGGTGGCATAGAGAGCAGGGTAGGGCTTCACTGTGCCCCCATCGCCCATAGGAGCGTGGGGACCTTCCCCCGTGGCACCGTGCGTCTCAGCCCGGGCTTTGCCACCACCGACGATGAGATTGATCGAACTATTATGGCATGCAAACGGGTATTGGACCGGATGCACGCCACGCAAAGGAGCACACGATGAGCCAAACCCGACTTACACAGATGGTCAAGACCAGTGGCTGCGCAGCCAAGCTGCCACCCGGGGCGCTGCGCGAGGTACTCGATGGCTTGCCGGTCATGCGTAGCGCGGACCTGGTGGAGGGGTATGAGGGGAGCGACGATGCCTTTGTGTACAGGCTGCCCGGCTCCGATGAGATCGTCATGTTGCAGACAGTGGATTTTTTCCCACCGATGGTCGATGACCCCTACCTCTTCGGCCAGGTCGCCGCAGCCAATGCCCTCAGTGACATCTATGCCATGGGTGGGGAGCCGAAGACGGCGTTGAACCTCGTCTGCTTCCCCTCATGCCTCGACCTCTCGGTCCTCCGCGAGATCCTCCTTGGTGGCCAGAGCAAGGTGGCCGAAGCGGGGGCGATCATCGCAGGTGGGCATACGATCACCGACCCGACCCCCAAGTATGGGCTCTGTGTCACCGGGTTTGCCCACAAGGATAAGGTATGGGCCAATAGCGGGGCACAGGAGGGTGACCTGCTCGTCCTCACCAAGCCGCTGGGGGTGGGAATCATCAACACCGCCGTCAAGGCCGGTATGGCCAGCCAGGAGGCGGCCGCACTCGCCATTGAGAACATGACCACGCTCAACAAGCGGGCGCGTGACAGGGCAGCACGCTATGGTGTCCACAGCGCCACTGATGTGACCGGCTTCTCTCTCCTCGGCCACGCCACGGAGATGGCTGAGGCGTCGCGCGTCACCATCACTCTGCACGCCTCCAATCTTCCCATCTTCGAGCAGGCGCTCGAATACGCGCGTCTGGGGCTGAACCCCGAGGGGCTCTACAGCAATCGGGAGTTCCTGCACCCGAAGGTTCACATCCAGAACACGCTTGCCCAGGAGGTTGTGGACGTGCTCTACGACCCACAGACCTCGGGGGGACTGCTCCTCAGCATGGGGGAGGGGGAGGCCCTCGCCTACTGCAGGGAGACCGGCTACTCCATCGTCGGCGTCGTCGGAGCGCAGTCGGATCTGAGGGTATCGGTCGTCGGGTGACGCTGCTGAGGGGAGGGCGCGTACAGCGTTGCCGGCCTCCCAGAAACGCCCCCTGTATGCCAAACGCAAAAAACCACGTGACAGGCATGCAAATATTGTCTACACTGTGTGGTACATGCTTTGACATGTGACATTGGAAATTATATGAAAGGAGATCATGTACCATGAGAAAGAAATTATTTGTTCTGTTTCTCATCGTGGCTGTCGTCTCTGGATCCGCTTTTTCCATGGGCGTTGCTGATCAGCCAGCCGCCGCAGAGAAAAAAGTGGTGGAGACCCAGGTCATCCTGGGCTCTTCGACCCAGGTGAACGCCGACTTCTTCGATGGATGGACCAACAGTGCCACCAACGCCTACCTCAAGGAGCTGATGCAAGGCTACCAGACGGTGGTGTGGACCAAGGAAGGACGCTATGCGATCAACCCGGTTGCAGTCAAATCCTACACTGCTGTTGACAATGCTGATGGAACGAAGACCTACACCTTCAACATCGCCGACAACCTCACCTACAACGAAGGCACCAAAATCACTGCAAAGGACTATGTCTTTTCCATCCTCTATGCTGCCTCCCCAGAGGTCATGGAGATCGGTGCCCAGTATGGATCAGGACCCGAGTATGTCGGCTATGAGGCCTTCCACCAGGGCGAGAGCAAGGCTTTTGCCGGTATCCGCCTCTTGGGCGACTACTCCTTCTCCATCACCATCAAGGCTGAGGAGCTACCGTACTTCTTCGACCTCTCACTGGTCGCAGTCGGCCCCTATCCGATGCACGTCATCGCCCCGGGCGTCGATGTCATCGACTCTGCCAACGGCGCATCCCTCTCAGCAGCGTACACCGCCGACCTCCTGCGCGAGACGGTGCTCACCCCCAACACGGGGTACCGCTATCGCCCGCTCGTGACCAGTGGCCCTTACCAGTTTGAGGCGTACAACCCGGCCGACTCGACCGCCAGCGTGGTGCTCAACCCCCGCTTCCTCGGTGAGTACGACGGTGCCAAGGGCTCGATCTACCGTGTAATCATCAAGCTGACCAACACCGCCACACAGATGGATGAGCTG
>CALFMX010000320.1 GCA_937902565.1 uncultured Spirochaetales bacterium | reverse complement strand
GGTGCTCTTGTCCCACATCGAGTCGAACTCGGCCCCGGTGCCGTGGAAGTTGCTCACGTCGTGACAGTCAACACAGGTGAAGCCCATCTCGTAGTGGACGTCCTTGGTAAACCCGACCGTTCCCATGAACTCTCCGGCATTGCGTGCACCGTGACATGCGTAGCAGGTCTGGTCCATCGGCGGGGGGCTGAAGAAGCGGTGCTGGTCGATCAGGCCACCGGCATAGCTGTCCGGACGGCTGACGTGACACTCTCCACAGGTGGCGTGACAGTTCATGCAGTTGAGGTTGAAGACCTCCCCGAGTCCCTTGTGTATGTCGTCAAGGGCATTGGGATCACCGGCAAAGTCAATGAGGGAGTTGGCAAAGCCCCGCACCGAGTAGTGCAGCGACTTGGCATAGGTCTCAGTGGCCTCCAGGTGACATTGGGCACAGATTCCAGCAGGATCGGCGGACGGTGCGGGATTGACCCCGATGTGGGCGTGTGTGAAACGACCCTCATTACCATTGCCGCCATGACAGGTTACACAGCCCAGCTGACCGTGGGCGGTGGACAAGAACTCAGTGGAAACCAGGAATTTTTCAAGCGCCGAAAACTCCGGCGCAGCAGGGGCTCACCCTCCTGTCTCTGCTGCTGCAGTGACAGGGGTAGCGAGGTTGTTGATCGGACCGACCTGGGTGTGACAGGCGATACACTTGCTGCTTGGCTGTGATTCGATGGCAACCGGGTTGGTGAACCGCGCCGTGATTTGTGGCGCCTCTTCAACTTCCTTCTTCTTGCATCCAACCCCAACGACAAGCAAGAGCGCACTGAGTGCGAGCAAGCCTAGGCGGGACAGTCTCAGTCGTTTTTTTCCCATCATCTCCTCCCTGACTCCAAAATATACACGTTCGACTCATTATAACCGTATCGATAAGAATATAACAACTATAATGTGCGCCCTTTCTCCCCCGGCAGGGCCAAAACCCGGCGTACATCGCCCATTCTCTGCACGTAGCCTCGATCTTCGAGGGTATTGAGTAGCGGGATCATGTATTTGCGGCTGAGGTCGAGGTGCTGCCTCGCATCGGCGATGGTGAAGGTAGTGCCCACCGCCTTGCCTTTGAGGATCCGGGAGACGATCTCGGCAAAGGTCCGCTCACTGTAGACGAAGCTCCCCTCCACGATGAGGATCTCCTGCTTTTGTCGCAGTGAGGTGATAGTGGTCCGCTCCTCCTTTGCGATCCACTTCACCGGAGACCCCTCAAATCCCTGCCCCTCGATCTTCTTGAGCAGCGCCTCCTCATCGGCGCTCAGCGCCGATTGCTGGACCGCTGCCTCGAGGTTCGCCCCAACGAGGCGAGCCTGCTTCCCCTCCACGAGGTGGTAGGCAACCAGCTCTGCCAACTCGAGCGGCAGTCCGCTCTCCTGCTTGAAGGTCTGGAGCGGGAGTGAGTGGCGCACATCAAGGTCGCTGGCCAGCTTCTGTGCGCACGCCTCAAGCTGTGACTGTTTGAGGTACCACGGCCCGAGACGGATGAACGTCTCCCCCTCGATCATGCGGACAGCTCCGTGATCTGCACTCTTGCCGTACCCATTGAGGTGGAGGAAGAGATCCGCCTCGGTGGCAAGGGATGGGGGGAGGCCATTGCACCGTGCCACGATTGCGGCGAGGCTCCTCAGCCCGCCCTTTTCCAGCTCTGCGGCGGTGATGACCGTCCCCTTGGCCAGGACCTTGGAGGAGCCGTTTCTGATCAAGACCACGCTCTCTCCGCTGTACCAGGGTCTCACCTCCTCCAGTGTGAGGGTAGCGAGCAGCGTCTCCCCCTCACGATCTCCGGTGATGTGCATTGTTGCCCAGTCGTGCCAGGTCGCACTGGCGATCTCCACCTCGCCGACCCGTTTGAGCTTCAGGCGCTCGCCAGTGCGAATCGGTGTGACCAGGAGGTGTACACGCCGGCTTGTACGGTAGAAGGAGGGGGTGGTGGTGATCACCTCCCCCGTGGGAAGCTGCTCCTTGGTGATGCCCTGCAGGGAGAGGGCGACACGGGTGCCGTCGCCCGCCCTCTGTGCCGCCTCCCCGTAGCATTGGATTGTCCTGACCTTGGCCTTCACTCCGGAGGGGAGGAGGGTGACCTGCTCACCTACTTGCAGGGTTTGCCCCCTCAGCGAGCCGGTGGCCACCGCCCCGATGCCGTCGATGATGAAGGAGCGGTCGATGCAGAGGGCGGGGGGAAAGGGGTGCTCCAGTCTTTGGGCAAGCGTGGCATCGACTGCCCTCTTGAGCGCTTCGATGCCGAGTCCACTCGGGGCACTGGTGACCACCACCGGCGGCCTCCGGTCAAAGATCGCCTCGAAGTGGAGAGCGACCTCCTCTGTTACGGTGGCCAGGCGCCCTACATCGACGAGGTCCGCCTTGGTGATGACAACGATGATCTCTGTGACCCCCATCGCCTTGAGGATGGCGGCGTGGTCCTCGGTCTGCTCCATCCACCCGTCATCGGCGGCGACGATGAGCAGGGCCAGGTCCAGTGACCAGATGCCGCTGACCATATTGCGGATGAAGCGTTCATGGCCCGGTACGTCGATGATGCCGATCCGTTGGTTCCGGGCGTTGGTATAGGAGGCAAAGCCGAGGACGATGGTCAGCGACCGCTCCTTCTCCTGGGGGAGGCGGTCGGGGTTGCTGCCGGTGAGCGCCTCTACCAGCGATGATTTGCCATGGTCCACATGGCCGGCTGTCCCGATGATGTACACAACTACGCCTCCAGCAGGTCCTTGAGGGCAGAGATGACCGTGCCGGCCTCCTCGGGGGCAAGGGCACCGAGGTTGAGGTGGATGGCCCCCTTGACGACGGTCGTGATGATGGGCACCTCGCGGCTTCTGAGAACCTGGGCGTCCCTGTTCGGCTTGGCTGAGGCGAGGCGGATGGCGAGGGAGGGAAGGGACTCGTCGGGGGTGCTGCCACCACCGAGGGTCATGGTCTCCTCGACCAGGGAGAGGCGGCTGCTTGCCACCGCGCCAAGGATGGTGTGCCCGATGGCCGCAAGCTCTTCGACGCTGCGTCGGGCAAAGGCGAGGGCAGGGGTCCCCACGCCGTTGAGGTGGTCGATCAGGGAGGCCTCGAGCAGGGATGAGACTGTCTTTCCGACCCTCATGGTGCGATAGAGCGGATGCGTGGCAAGTTTTGCAACCAGGTCTCCGTTGCCGACGATGCAACCCCCCTGCACCGAGCCGAGGGCCTTGTCGGCAGAGAAGGAGACGAGGTGGGCCCCATCCCGTATATGGGAGCTCACCGGCGTCTCCCCCTTGATGTCGCTTGAGAGCACCCCCGACCCCTGGTCGACGACGAGCAGGATGTTGGGCGGCAGATGGGCCGCCAGTGTGCGGGTCGAGGGCTCTTCGGTGAAGCCGCGCAGGGCGAAGTTGGAGCGGTGGACCTTGAGTACCACTGCCGTACGGTCGGTGATCGCCTCCAGGTAGTCGTCGATGGTGGTGATGTTGGTGGTCCCCACCTCGACGAGCTTGGCCCCGGAGGAGGCGAGGATGTCGGGGATACGGAAGCCACCGCCGATCTGGACCAGCTCGGAGCGGCTGACGATCACCTCCTTGCGCCGAGCGAAGGTGGAGAGGATCAGGAAGACGGCCGCGGCGTTGTTGTTGACCACCAGGGCGCTCTCGCTGCCGCACAGCCGCGAAAGGAGCTCGGTGGTGAAGGAGGAGCGCTTCCCCCGCTTGCCCGATGAGAGGTCGAACTCGAGGTTGGTGTAGGAGGTGTTCAACCGCCCTGCCTCCTGCCAGCTTTTGGCACTGAGGGGGGCGCGGCCGAGGTTGGTGTGGATGATCACACCGGTGCAGTTGATCACAGGCTTGAGCCGGCGTTGGTAGACGGCATCAAGGGCGGCTACGCACTCCTCGATGATCTCCTCTGGAGAGAATGCACGCTGCTCACTCTCGATACGGGAGCGAAAGAGCTGCAGGGTCTCCCGTACCACATCAACGGCAACCGGCCGGCTGATCCGGCTGAACCACACCTCGATGCGGTCCTGTTGTAAGAGAGTCTCGACTTGTGGAAGAGAGGCATATAACTCGTTCATGGTACGGAAGAGGCAGGAATCGAACCTGCCGCTGCTATTGATACAGCCAACGGTTTTGAAGACCGCGGGAGCCACCAGGCCCCATCAGCTTCCAGAGGGGACCACCGCAGTGGTCCCCCATAGAGGTCATGGTTACTGTACCAACGGGAGGTTGGCCGGCTTCCAGCCGTTGTTCATGCCACCCTGCAGGGAGTAGGCATCGTAGCCCATCGCACGCAGCACGCCGACGGTCTGACCAGAGGTCTGGCCGGAGAAGCAGGCGATGAGGATCTTCTCACTCTTGGAGAGGGAGGGGATGACCGAGGCAAACTGTGCCCACGCACTGTGGGTCGCCCCTTGGATGTGCCCTTCGGCAAAGTCGCTCTCGCCACGGATGTCGATGACCTTGAAGGCCCTGGGATTGGTCTCAAGGGCGTCGTACAGGTTCTGTGCCGTGACCATCTTGTTGCCATCGGTCCCGACCGACTTGAAGTACGCCTTCGCTGCATCCCAGAGGACCTGCTGTTCATCACCCTTCGGAGAGGAGACGTTGCTGCGGCTGGACATGGGCCGCGCCCCGGTCTCGGCAGCTTCGAAGCCTGCGCTCTTCCAGCCGTTCATGCCACCGGTGAGGATCTTGACGTTCGAGAAGCCAGCGAGGCGGAGGGCGCCTCCTGCCTGGCTGGCAGTCTGTCCGGAGTAGCAGACGATGACAACCTGGCGGTTGGTCGGAATCTTCTCCATGACTGCGCCCAGATCTGCCCATGCACTATGGTATGCCCCTTCGATGTGCCCGGCCTCGAAGTCTGCTCCAGAGCGGATGTCAACGAGCACCAGTGCATCGGGGTTGTCATCAAGCAAGGCTTTGAGGTCCTTGGCCGAGATCATGTTGTTGCTGGTCGCGAGGGCCGGGAAGTACTCCTTGGCAGCAGCGAGCAGGACAGCGTCAGCATCGACTGCAACCTTGGCAGGAGCAGCGGGAGCCGGGGCCGGGGCGGGTGTGGCAGGAGCAGGAGCGGGCTGTGCGGCGG
>CALFMX010000319.1 GCA_937902565.1 uncultured Spirochaetales bacterium | reverse complement strand
GCAATGCCGAAGGCCGGGTGCGCGCGCTGCGCTTTGCCGATGGCCGCGAGATCGAGGCCGACCTGGTGGTGATGGCCGTCGGCATCCGCCCCAACACGGCACTGGCCGAGGCCATGCACCTGCATGTGAACCGGGGCATTGTCGTCAGCGACACCATGCAGACCATCACCGACCCGCGCATCTATGCCGTGGGCGAGTGCGCCGCGCACCGAGGCATTGCCTACGGCCTGGTGGCACCGCTGTTTGAGCAGGGCAAGGTGCTGGCCAACCACCTGGCCGAGCTGGGCATTGGCCGCTACCAGGGCTCGCTCACCTCGACCAAGCTCAAGGTCACCGGCATCGACCTGTTTTCGGCCGGCAACTTCCAGGGTGGTGCGGACACGGAAGAAATCGTGCTGCGCGACCCCTATGCCCCCGGCGGCGGCGTCTACAAGAAGCTGGTGATCCAGGGCGACAAGCTGGTGGGTGCCTGCCTGTATGGAGACACCGTGGACGGCAGCTGGTACTTCAAGCTGCTGCGCGAAGGCCGCAGCGTGGCCGATATCCGCGACAAGCTGATGTTTGGCGAATCCAACCTGGGCGATGCCGGCCACCAGGGCCTCGAAGCCGGCGACGAGGCGTTCCAGGCCGAAGGCGAAGTGGTCGAAGTCGGGGCCGAAGGTGTCCTCGGCGAGGGTGGCCATCAAGGGGTACGCGCCGCTGTTCATCGCGGCGTTGAGGTACGGGAGCTGGGCGCTCCAGAACTCCTCCTCGGTGATGCGGTCGACCACATCGAGGGTCACCTCTGCGTCGTAGCTGGTGGCCAGTTCGGTACCGAAGACATCCTCCTCATCATCGACGACCATCCCGCTGATGGCGTCGTGGATGATGATACGGCTCTCCATCGCAGGATCGGCGACCCAGAACTCCTCGAGCAGGAGGACCCGGTCGAGGCCCACCTTCTGCCCGTCGGTCTTGGGAACGGTGAACTCCACCGAGTACCAGAGGTCATCGACCTGCAGATCGAAGAGGTAGGTCCCGCTCCTCACCTCACTGAGGATGTAGCGTCCCTCCTGGTCGGTGAAGAGGTAGAGCGCGTCATCACGCACCAGCTCCTTCACCCCCTCTTCGGTGTATTCCACCCGATAGACCGGTGATGAGTACTGGATGTACGGTGACCCATCGGCGTGGAGGAGCACCCCACTGACGGTGAAGGAGGGCTCGACGACGAGGCGGGCCACAAAGGATTGGCGGCTACGCGGGGTGGCCTCAAAGACGAAGGAGTGGCCGGCCGAGTAGTCGGTCGCCCCCGAGGCGAAGACGACCACGCTGTTCTTGGTGTTCGCCGAGATCGAGTTGTAGAGGGCGCTGCCGAGCGGCCGGCTCAGATAGGAGGGGGCGCTGTCGAGGCTCCGGGCTACCGAGATGTCACTCTTCTTCAGCTCACCCTTGGGCTTGACGAGCAGGAAGCTGTCATTGACCGACCGCCCCACCCCAACGGCTCCGCCGGCGAAGGCGAGGGAGGTGTTGGCGGTGAAGGTGGTGGACATCATGCCGGTGGCATTGGAGATCTGCTGGCGGACACTGAAGGATGAGAGCTTGCCGTTGTGGTTCCAGTATCCGCTGATCGTGTTGTTCTTCAGATCCTCGAAGCGGAGGCCACTGAGGGAGAGGTTCACACTGTCATTGGAGGAGGGACGCCAGCTCACCCCCATGGAGGTGACCGCCGAGGTATCGGTGTCCGGGTTGCCGATGTTCTGGATCGAGGTGGCGGAGTTGGCGCTGAGCTTGGAGCTGAAGGAGTACGAGCCGCTGATCTGGGCGGTGAGCGTCGGCTTGAGCGGGGTGGTCGCCGATCCGCTGGCGGTGATCGAGCCGCTGATGGAGAAGCCCTTGAAGGGGGAGAAGCCGGTGGAGAAGGAGGCGTTCCACGAGGGGTATGTGTTCTTTGTATCGTAGCTGACACTCGTCGACAGGGTGTAGCGAACCCCTTCGACGATGCTCCCCGAGTAGGAGAGCGAGAGCGTGGAGTTGGACTGGTAGGAGTCCGCCCACGTCTTCAGGGCCGGGATATTGTGCGAGATGTTGGTGCTGAGGTTGCCGAGTGCCGATCCTTGCCTGCCACTGAAGCGGTGGCCGAAGCTTGCATTGAGCGACGGGGTGACATTGGCCTCGTCGAGGCCGAGGGTCAGCTGCAACTGGCTGGTCCCCACCATCGTGGCAAGCACCCCGTTGAAGGTGCCGCTGAAGAGACCGGGGCTGAAGGCGAGGTCGGTCGAGAAGGTGAAGGTATCGGTGAGGCCGATCTGCTGGCTGTAGGTGGCGGTGAACTCATCGGGGAAGTAGGAGAGGTACTGATCCTTGATCCACGGGATGTTGATCATCCCATCGTTCTTGGTGTCCTTGGTACGCGGGATGGTGAAACCGAAGCTGTAGAGGGAGTCCCCCTTGCCCAGCAGGCGGTAGTCATAGCCCATGTCCACATATTCGGTGTGCACCTCACCGCTATCGGTGACGATCCTGATGAGGAGATGGTTGGCCCCCTGGGTGAAGACGAAGTCGCGGAGGCGGTAGGTGCCTGGCTGGAAACGTTTGTTGAAGATCTCCTGGCCGTTGAGCTCGATAATGACCGTCGACGGCTCGACGATGACGATGCGGTGCTCGAACTGGTTGCCCTTGGCGGTGCTGGTGCCGTAGCCGTAGCTCTTCTCAAGCGAGATACCCACGCTGGTCGCCCCGGGATGGGATTTGAGACTGCTGCCGATATTGCCGAAGGAGAGGCGGTGGCTCGACTCAACAAAGTCATAGAAGCCGCTCCACGAACCGAAGTTGAAGGCGTTGGTGAGCAGGGTGCCCCCCTTGGAGATGTCGGGGGTGATGGTGAAGTAGAAGTTCACGCCGACGCCGAGGATCGAGGCACGGTTGGAGACCGATAGCGAGAGGAGGCGGTTGTTGATTTGGGAGAAGTCGTTGGGGTAGTCGATCATCCCATAGAGGCTCAGGGAGCTGGCCAAGGCGAAGGCGGCGGGTTTGAGCTCAATGGCCCCGCTCATCCCATACTGCTGTCTCCTGTTGATCGAGCTGGTGGTGATGCTCACCATCCGCTCAGGCATATCCTCGAGGCTGAAGATGAGGTAGATGGCAAAGGCGGCCGAGTCGTAGGAGGCCTCAACCCCGCGGGCGGTGAGCTCCTCGAGGGAGATGTAGGCAAGGCCATCGCCGAAGATCCGGGCGGCAGCGGCACGGGTGATGTGGGGGTTGACGTAGTATGAGAGCTCCTCCCCCTTGATGAGGCGCGTCTCCCCGAGGAACTCGACCTCCACATCCCCTACCCGTTCATCGTTGACAAAGAGGTTGAGGAAGTAGAATCCATCGTCATAGGCGACGGAGCTGCCTTCGCCGACCACAAAGAAGTCTGCCCAGAAGTCATCATCACCGTCGCTTGCTTCAAAGGGACCGGCGTAGAAGATATTGTACTCATCCTCAGATACGACGACTGCATCGAAGATGAAGGGGATGGGCGGGACCAGGGGAATCTCTGGTACCCACTCCTCCTCGACTGGAGGCTCTACAATGATCTCTTCTCCAGGTTCTTCGAGGATTACCTCCTCGACGACGGGCTCTTCGCTCACCGCTTCGGCGGCAGGAGGCGCCTCCTCCTCGACGATCGGCACCACTATGGCAGGTGTGATCACTTCGACGACAGGAGGCGGCAGTTCCGTCTCGACAGGGGCCGCTTCGGGTATGACAGGAGAGATGACAGGAATATCCACTGCAGGCAGGACGTGGACCATCTCCGGTTCTTCTCCTACCGGTGGGGATTGAGGGAGGAAGCAGGTGTGCGCGAGAAACACAAGATCGAGGACCATGAAGACGACAAAGGTAGCCAACAGCACAGCATGTGACACACCTTTTCGCTTCATGATTATCTATCCCTTGCTATGCGTGTAGAGAGGAACTCTACTACTTTGTGTACTTTATCGTAGCTTGATAGGTAACTCCACTCTCTCGAGAGAGTGTCTCAGGCCAAGCGACCTTCTTGGTCACCGTCTTCTTGGCCAAGATATTCATGCCGTCGATACCCGCCAACGCCTCGTTGCCCTGCAGCACCGCGGTGTTGCCCTTGCTGTCACGCACCTCAAGAACAGCAGAGAGGAGCAGCTGGTGAACTGTGCCCATGTTGGCGAGCGTAACCGCCAAGGCTGGTGCACCGTCATCATCGGTGGAGAGAGCCACCGAGCGTACCGCCACGTTCTCGACTACCCGGGAGGGCAGTACATACAAGCTGGTGGTATAGATGTAGAGGAAGTTGAACATACCCTTGTCGGAGCTCGCCTTTCCCTGTGAATACGGAATCTGCTCC
Organism: uncultured Spirochaetales bacterium; assembly: GCA_937902565.1. GTDB lineage: Bacteria > Spirochaetota > Spirochaetia > Sphaerochaetales > Sphaerochaetaceae > Sphaerochaeta. The sequence continues at coordinate 2,262 of CALFMX010000319.1, read as the reverse complement.
GCCTTCAGGCGGAAGCTGAGTTCATTGGTGACCGTCCTCGGTCCCCGGTACTGGACACGGACCACCCAGCTCGACTGCGGGGGTACCACAAGCTTGTTGGGCACGATGGAGAAGTACGCATCGGCTGGGGTGTTGACCTCATTGCCCTGGGCATCCTGGTCACGTACCAGCGCAGAGATCGAGATGGCGATGGAGTCGTTGCTGTCATTCACGATTGTGTACGTCTTAGTACTCTCAGCACCACTGGGTTGGAAGGATTGCTCCAACGGGGAGAACTGGTAGGCATAGACAGAGGAGAGCAAGACCGTTGCTATCAGCAGGATCATGGTTACTCTCTTGAAGGCTCGCATCGTTGTTTGGTTCATATTCATCTCTCTTATTAACAAAGACACCTGTTTGTGACAGTGTAGTCCATCAGATTGGATTCATCAAGACTGAAATCCACAGTAATGTGATAGCGTATTATTCTACCCCTTCTTTTGTCATCTGTCGAAGTGAAAGCTCTACCACGCCTTCGATGATCGGCAGATAGAGAGTGACAATCTCATCGATGTCCCCCTCAAGACCCCTATCGACCCAGTCGAGCATGATGCCGACAATGCCGTGCTTGTAGAAACTGATCAACGCCTTCACACTGGCGTTGGGGGCACCGATGATAACCGCCTGCTTGGCCATTGAGACCTGCAACAACTTGCCAAGCTCCAAGGCAAGGTAGCGCCCGAAGATATCACGTCCCAGGCTATTATAGATATTGATTGCCATCATTCGGTTTTCAGTAAGGTAGACACACACCTTCCTGATTGCATGTTCCAGATTCAGTTGGCTCTGGTAGTCGGGATTTTGTCGAAAAAACTCGTTGCCCGCCTCAATGAAGAACCAGTCGAGCAAGTCATAAATATCACGGAAGTGATAGTGGAAGGTCTGGCGATTGACACCGCAACGAGCAACGATCTCCTTTACGGTTATCTTATCGAGGGTCTTCTCCCCCATCAAATCCTTCAGGCTCTTGGCAAGTAAATGCTTTGTCGATTGTGCCATGTACTCTCCTTGCTATACCAACACTGTAGGCCCTAATATCAAGGCCGACAAGGGATATAGTACAAAATTTCACCCTCCAATGCTACCGTGTGGTGTTCATTGACAGAAACACTCCATCTGTGGTAACTTCTCCTTTGTCGGTAACACGACTTGATTCGGGCTGTAGCGCAGGGGTTTAGCGTACATGTCTGGGGGACATGGGGTCGACGGTTCAAATCCGTCCAGCCCGATAGACTGCAAGGAGCAATTCCTTGCAGTTTTTCTTTTTACTCAAAGTGTCACCTAAAGTGTCACCTGTACAGGTCTCCAATCACCCTTCTATCTTTCGTTCAAAGCTTCAGACAAACCTAATCTCCTGGAAAGGGGTACATAGTGTTTGTTTGATAGTAGTAACTTTATTCGATTGTTGCTGAGGCTACTTGATAGGCGCCTGGACTGGAAATTGGCAACGGCAACGAAGAGATAGGATTGACTTACCCAAACAGAATGTTTTGAAAGAGAGGGCCTAATTTGGTTTGAAATTACCAATTAGGCCCTTTTCCTGACCATTCGTACTGCGAAACTCAAGATGCTTACATCAGTGGTTGCTCAAAAGGAGTTGATACACAACCCAGATCGATCGACACGCTGAACCTCATCGATGAAAAGATACGACTGTCGCTCAGTCTGGGCTTATGGTGAAGGAAACATTTGCCGAATAGGTTCCTACTGCTGCTAGGCGGTTTTTAGGTATCTCATACTTGAATACTCTATAATCTCTAACATTTGCACCAGCGTTAGGTCTTCTGTTCGCTTCATACGTAATACCTTCTACTGGGAACCCTGGGGCTTCTACGGTACTTATTATAAATTGGGTGGGGGCCCATTGTCCTATGATCCTGTACCCAAGATAGTTATTGTCTCCATTGGTAATCTTCATAGGAGAAGCATCTATAGTAACGGTCAGAGGATTGTGTTGTTGTCTCATGACGAGGATCGTGAAATAACCAGATGCATCCTCTTGCGCTGAATCCAATCCGGTGTTGACAGCAAGAGCGTTAACCGAGGAAGAAGAGGCAAATTCAGCAGCGAAGAGATTGCTATACTCAGTGGCACCGGAGCTGGCACTGAACAGTTCTGTTAAGGGATGAGAAAAGAATAACTTACCCATTTCGGACATAATACAATCTATCACTTGCTTTCTGTATAAACTTGCCCTATTGTAGTATCATGAAGATGTGCTAC
>CALFMX010000318.1 GCA_937902565.1 uncultured Spirochaetales bacterium | reverse complement strand
TGGCACTCTAGCAGAGCACACGAACCCAGTAATCGGGAGAGGGGGTGATTTCACTTAATGGCATATGTAAAAGTAGATGACAATGAGCCACTTGAAAAATCGATCAAGCGCTTCAAGCGCATGGTTGAGAAAGAGGGGATTATCCGCGAATGGAAGAAGCGGGAGTATTTTGAAAAGCCCTCCACCATCCTCAACAGGAAGAAAAAAGCCCTTGCACGCAAGCAGATGAAGAAAAATCGGAAACTGCATAGCTCTAAAGGATACTAACCAACAGAAGCCGCCGTCTTGGCGGCTTTCTTACTACCATTATTGGTCTATCCAGAAACATTCCCTGTCAAATTTCAGTGATACAGCAGATTTATAAATAAAATTAGACAAAACCCATATTTTTGGTGTACAATCATTCTGTACTTGAACGAGCGGGTATCCAAGCCCGAACAACAAACATACGAGGAGTGTATGGTATGCTAATTCTTATTTCCGATGCCTTCGATGCCGAATTGCCCAAAAAGCTTGAGGCCTTCGGTGAAGTGACCACGGACAAGGGGCGCCTGGAAGAGGCGGCTGTCGTGTTGGTGCGTAGCAAAACGAAGTGTACCAAGGAGTACATTGACCACGCACCGAATCTCAAGGTGATCATCCGCGGTGGGGTAGGGATCGACAATATCGATAGCGCCTATGCTGCCAGCCGGAAGATCATCGTACGCAACACTCCAAAGTCCTCCTCCATAGCCGTCGCCGAGCTCGCCTTCGCCCTGATGCTCAGTGCGCCGAACCACCTCATCGAGTACCACAACGGCATGCGCGAAGGTAACTGGCTCAAGAGCAAGAAGCGGACCGAACTCTATGGCAAGAAACTCTGCCTGCTCGGGTGTGGCAATATCGCCACCGAGGTGGGCAAGCGTGCCAAGGCGTTCGGCATGGATGTCGTCGCCTATGACAAGTATGTGACCACAAGCGCGGTGGCGACCCTGGTGCCGAGAATCGAGGATGCGGTCAGGGATGCCGACTACATCTCGATGCACCTGCCGCTCACCGATGAGACGAGGGGGATGGTCGGCAAAGAGCTCCTCTCTCACTGTACCAAGTGCCCGGTCATCATCAATACGGGGCGTGCCCTCTGCGTCAATGCCGACGAGATGGTAGAGATGCTCGAGGATGGGACGGTCTGCTGGTATGCCACCGACGTCTACCCCAACGACCCCCCGAGTCCCGACTATCCCCTGCTCAAGGCCGAGCGGGTCACGCTGGTACCCCATGTCGGGGCCAATAGTGAAGAGAACCTTGCCCGGATCGGGCAAGAGACCTATGAAATTCTGGATGAGTTGATCAAAGGAGGATTGATCTGATGCAACGCAAACTTAATTTCTTCGCCGGCCCTTCGGTGATGCCGGTTGAGGTGCTTCAACAGCTCAAGGACGGGATCCTTGAGTACAATGGCCAGGGACTCTCCATCATCGAGGCGAGCCATCGCAGTGCGATCTTTGACGGAATGTACCATGAGTGCCTCTCCTTGATGCGCGAGATCCTGGGCATCAGCGACGAGTACTCGGTCTACTTCCTCGGTGGCGGGGCGACGCTGCAGTTCGCCATGGTGCCGATGAACTTCCTGCGCCCCGATACCGTAGCCGACTACATCAAGAGTGGGGCGTGGGCGAACAAGGCGGCAAGCGATGCCGAGAAGTTTGGACGGGTGCGCTACTACTACGATGGGAGTGCCGATCGCTATACCACACTTCCAAACCCGGCTGATGTGAAGGCCTCCGAGGACTCCAGCTACCTCTACCTCTGCTCCAACGAGACCATCGGCGGCATCGAGTGGAAGGAGTTCCCCGATACCGGCTCCGTCCCCTTGATCGCCGACATGTCCAGTGACTTCCTCAGCGGCCCGATCCCGGTGGACAAGTTCTCGATGATCTTCGCAGGGATCCAGAAGAACCTCGGTCCGGCAGGGGCGACGGTGATCATCATGAAGAAGTCCCTCCTCGACAAGCAGAACCCGAACCTCCCGGCCTACCTTGACTACAGCCTCCATGACAAGGATGGCGGGCTCTACAACACCCCCCCGGTCTTCAACATCTGGGCGGTGAAGCTGGTGCTCGAGTGGATCAAGAAGAATGGTGGCGCTGAGGGGATGGCCAAGCGTGCCGCGCTCAAGAGTGGGTTGCTCTACAACGTCATCGACTCCTCCTCCTTCTTCTACAGCCCGGTCGATCCCGCCTTCCGTTCGACGATGAACGTCGTCTTCCGCCTCCCGAGTGAGGAGCTGGAAGCTGCGTTCCTCGAAGAGACGAAGAAAGCGGGGATGCTTGGGCTGAAGGGGCACCGTTCGGTGGGAGGGCTGAGGGCCAGTATCTACAACGCCCTTCCGGTCGAGGATGTCCAGGCGCTCGCTGATCTGATGAAAGAGTTTGAACGCAAGAATGGGTAGATGAGATGAAGACAAAGATGGACGAGACGAACAAGGCGATAATCCGACAACTCTGCGATGGCCGGAAACCATTTTCCGCCATTGCCGAGGAGCTGGACATCACTGAGAACACGGTACGCTCACGAGTCAACAAGTTGATCGATGAGGGTGTGCTGCAGATCTCAGGCCTGGTGAATCCAGAGGCGATCCCCGGCCTGCAGGTCGTGATGATGGGAGTCAAGCTCAAGACGCTTGATCTGGAGCGCAAGGCAAAGGAGTTCAGTGAACTGCGTGGGGTCATCTCGGTGGCGGTCATCACCGGTCGCTACGATCTGTTCGTCCAGCTGGTCCTCAGCGATGATGAGGGGCTGAGTCTGCTCGACTTCTTCAAGTACGAGCTCGACAAGGTCAGCGAGATTAGTGATGTGGAGACCTATGTGGTCTACCAGGGTCACAACTTCCGTATCCCGTTCATCCTCTAGTATATGAACCATACCTGGGTGTCACTCGACACCCAGGTATGGCATTACTCCCAAAAGCTATCTCCAATTCTCTGGAGAAAGCATCCCGGTTATGGTATACTTGCTCCAGTCCACCCATGGACACTGCATATCTATACGTAGGAGCGTACTATGGCCGATCTGTCCACCTCATATCTCGGTTTGGAACTAAAGAATCCCCTCATCGCTGCAAGTAGCCCGCTGACAGCGAGCCTCGACAACCTCAAGCGTTGTGAGGATGCCGGTCTCGGGGCTGTTGTATTGAAGTCGATCTTTGAAGAGCAGATCGAGGCCGCCGGGGAGGATGCCGCCCTTGGAAGCGATGCATACAGCGCCCACACCGATGCCTATGAGTTCCTTCGGGAGTCGAGCAAGGAGCGGCACATCGATGCCTACCTCGCCCTCGTCGAAGGAGCAAAAGAGTCCCTTGATATCCCGGTGATCGCCTCGATCAACTGCCGCTCGAACGGCAAGTGGATCGAGTACGCAAAGCGCTTTGTCTCCGTCGGGGTCGATGCCATCGAGCTCAACCACTATGTGGTCGCCACCGACGTCGAAGTCGAGGGCAGTGAGATCGAGAAGGAGTACCTCTCCTTGGTCAAGAACGCCCGCAAGGCCCTTGACGTGCCGCTCAGCCTGAAGATGGGGCCCGCCTTCTCCTCGCTTGCCAATATGATGAGGCGCTTCGATGAGCAGAACATCGATGGGGTGGTGCTCTTCAACCGTTTCTACAACCCGGATATCAACATCGATCGGATGAAGATGGTACCGGCCCATATGCTCAGCGGCAAGGATGAGTACACCCTGAGCCTGCGCTGGGCTGCCCTGATGAGCCAGCAGGTCCGCTACGATATCTGTGCCTCCACCGGCATCTGGGATGGCAAGACCGTCATCAAGCAGCTGCTCGCCGGTGCGAAGAGCGTCCAGCTCTGCTCGGTCCTGCTCAAGCAGGGGCTGTCTACGGTCTTCAAGATCGAGAGTGAGATGCGCCAGTGGATGGAAGAGCATGACTATTCGAGCCTGGATGCTTTCAGGGGGGCCCTGAGCCAGGAGCATGCCGATCCGATGACCTGGGAGCGGGTGCAGTACGTGAAGTCAATCCTTGATGCCGATTCAGGGAGGGAGTGAGGCATGGACCTGGATGACTTTCGGGACATCGCCCCCTATCGCGGCCAAGATTTCATGGATGCCATAGCCCGGGTTAAGCAAAACCCCAAGGGTATCACGTCCCTCCTTGCCTCTGTCAGCACCCTGGAGACTCGGGAGCAGCAGGAGAATCTTGAACGCAAGGTGCAACATGTCCTCTCTATTCTCGACGAGGTGACGGATTACGACCAATTCCAACGCCGGCTCACCGCCGGTGTCTTCATGCCGACAATCATCGAGAACTCGATCACCGAGTTCACCTACAGCGGCGCCGAAACCCTCGACAGCTCGATGGCGTACCTCTATGTGAGCAACCACCGTGACATAGTCCTCGACTGTGCCCTCATCGATATCGCTCTTGCAGGATCGGGACAGATGCTCTGTGAGATGGCCGTCGGGGACAACCTGCTGGCCAACGAGTTCTCCACCGACCTCTTCAAGCTCAATGGAGGGGTGACGGTGAAGCGAACGCTGCCGATGCGGGAGAAGTACATCGAGTCGATGCGCCTCTCGGCCTACCTCGTTGAGTTGATCAGTGAAGCGAACAAGTCGGTCTGGATCGCCCAGAAGAGTGGGCGGGCCAAGGATGGCCTGGACATCACCAGCCCGGCAATCATCAAGATGCTCCACCTCTCGCAACGCAAGAAGGGGGTGAGCTTCAGCGAGGTGATCTCCAAGGTGAGAATCGTCCCGGTGGCGGTAAGCTACGAGTACGACCCGGTCGATGTGATCAAGGCACGGGAGGCTGTCCATAGCTCCGCTGTCGGAGAGCGGGAGAAGCGGCTCTACGAGGACCTGATCTCCATCTCCAAGGGGCTCAGTGGCTTCAAGGGACGAGTCCACACAGCCTTCGGCACGCCGCTGGAGGGACCGTATGCCACCAGTGAGGAGGTGGCCGCTGAAATCGATCGGCAGATCCACTCCCTCTACCGGTTGTGGCCGACCAACCTCTTTGCCTACGACTACCTCAATGGGACGGACACCTACAGCGATCGATATGCAGACTTCGACTGCGATGGTTTCCTCAACCGCTTCAAGGGCCTGAAGAAGGAGGTACGCTCCTACGCCCTCAATGCCTATGCAAACCCAGTACGATCGTTCCTCTCGACAGAGGCGTAACCTCCTCTCTGCTCTCTTCGTCCTCCTACTCCTCCTCACGGCCCTCTCCTGTGCCCGTGAGGAGGCGGTGCTCCTCAATGTGACGGGCACTACCAGCGTCGAGGGGGAGGCTGAGGTGTTGGTGGTGACCTTCTCCCTGTCGACCAAGGAGGGGGTCATCCAGACGTCAGTGGAGGCGAGTGACCTTCGCAGCCGTTGGACCCTCAGTGCCTCCCCTGATAAGAGCGGGCTCTTCACCATCGGCCCGCTCTCGATGGGCGTGGGGGTGGCGCTACCGGAAGGGGAGTACACCCTCCAGGCAATGCTCGATGATGGTCAGCTATTGAGTGAACGCTTCAGCGTCCGACGGCCTTGATGAGCTCATCCTTGGCGAGGCGCACGACAAAGGTGCGCCCGTGGGGGCAGACCGGTTCATCGAGGGCGAAGACCTTCTCCAGCAGCTCCTCTGCCAGGTGACGGTCCACCACATCCCCATGGCGGATCGCGCTGTGAC
>CALFMX010000317.1 GCA_937902565.1 uncultured Spirochaetales bacterium | reverse complement strand
GGGGCGGTAGTTCATCGTCCATCATGGGGATCACCGCACCCCCTCCCTCGCGTTCACCAATTCCATATGATTCTCCTCTCAAGTCACTTGTAGGGTAACCCCTCTTTTTTCCTTTGTAAAGCAAAATTTTTACATATTTCTGTTCACGATGAACACAAATAGTAGAGATTAGTAGAGAATATTATCATTTTTTAAGTTCATTTACTGATGAGCATGACAAATAGTGTTTTGTTTTCTCATTTTATTTCGATTGACATCGTCAACAACTATGTATTCATTCAAGACACTACAGCCATTACTGACCAGTAGGGCGTCCAGTCTCGGTTTATTGCACTGGAGCATGGGTCCTCTCGACCAATGGGAGGTTGAATGGCAAGCGTCTCAGGATTCTTCTATCTGAGAGGAGAGATGTCGCACAACTGGAACGCACGGTTCAATTCTCCTTCCCCCCCTAGTATGGTATACTCCTCCTCGGAGGACGATACACCATGCATACTACCCTGTTGGACGGCACGTGGTCCCTTACCCCACTCAACTATAAGCTTGTTTCACAGCACACCCCTTTCTTCGGAACCGATGGCTCCTTGCCCTGCACCCTGCCGGGGGATATCCATAGCGCCCTCCTTGACGGGGGCGTCATCGCCGACCCCTATTGGGGCACCAATGAGCTTGAGATGCAGTGGGTCGGCAAACTTGACTGGCAACTTGAACGGACCTTCACCGTCACGGCGGAGGAGCTAGAGGGAGCGAGGCCCGTCCTCACTCTCACCATGGCCGATACCATCATCACTGTCTGCATCAACGGAGAGGAGGTGGGCTCGACCTACAACCAGTTCAGGATCTGGCGCTTTGACCTCAGTGGCCACCTCAAGGAGGGGGAGAACACCATCACGCTTCTCTTCACCAGCGCCGAGGCGTACGCCAAGGAGGAGGCGAAGAAGCTGGACTACCCGATCCCCTACTCCGTCTACCCCGTCTACGCCGAGCATCGCAACCTCATCCGCAAGACCCAGTGCCACTTCGGCTGGGACTGGGGTCCCTGCATCCTGGCGATGGGGGTCTATGAGTCGATCAGGCTGGACTTCGTCAATGAAGGCATCATCGAGCGCCTGCGCATCGAGACTAAAGCGCTTGAAGGTGACAGCTGGGATGTGGCCATCACGGTGCGGTACAACGCAGTCGCTGACCAGAGGCTGTCGGTTGGGGCAGAGATCGCCGACTCTTCACAGAGCGGGGAGGTCTCCGTCAAGACGGGGCCCAACCTCCTCACCTTCCGCCTGAAGGTGGACAGTGTCCAGCGCTGGTGGCCCTCCGGCCACGGCAAGGCGGTCCTCTACCCCCTTGAGGTGAGAATCGGGGAACAGACAGAGACGCGAAGGATCGGGTTCCGCACCCTCGAGGTGAAGACCATCGAGGATGAGGCGGGTGGGCGCTCGATGACCTTCTCAGTCAACGGCACCGACATCTTTGCCAAGGGGGCGAACTGGATCCCCTTCGATGCCCTCCCCTCGCGCCTCACTGATGAGCGCTACGAGTATCTGTTGCAGTCGACCGTCGACGCCAACATGAACATGCTGCGCCTCTGGGGAGGCGGCATGTACGAGAAGGAGGCCTTCTACGACCTCTGTGACGAGAAAGGGATCCTCATCTGGCAGGACTGCATGTTCAGCTGCTCGATGTACCCTGCCAACCAGGCCTTCCTCGACAATGTCGAGGAGGAGATCCGCTACCAGGTCGACCGGCTCGCCCACCATGCAAGCCTCGCCCTCTGGTGCGGCAACAACGAGGACCTGGGGGCCATCACCTGGTATGAGGAGAGCCGGGCCAATCGCGACCGCTACGTCATCGACTACGACCGCCTCAACGAGGGGGTCATCGGCAGGGTCATCCGGGAGGAGGACCCGACGCGCACCTGGTGGCCATCGAGCCCCTCGGCAGGAGTCGGAGACTTCTCCGACAACTGGACCAACGACCAGCGCGGCGACATGCACTTCTGGTCGGTCTGGCATGACGGCAGCCCCTTTGAGGAGTACTACACCATCCGTCCGCGCTTTGTCAGCGAGTTCGGCTTCCAGTCCTTCCCCTCCCTCTCCACAGTCGAGCGCTATGCCGGGGAGGATGAGCGCAACCTCACCAGCCCTGTGATGGAACACCACCAGAAGAATCCGAGGGGCAACTCGATCATCATCGAGAACTTCAGCCGCTACTACCGCTTCCCCTCCTCCTTTGAAGAGATGCTCTACCTCAGCCAGGTCCAGCAGGCCAAGGCGATGCGGATGGCCATCGAGTACTGGCGTACCACGATGGGCCACTGCATGGGCACCCTCTACTGGCAGCTCAATGACAACTGGCCGGTGGCCAGCTGGTCCTCGATCGACTACACCGGCAAGTGGAAGCTGCTCCACTATGCCGCCAAGCACTTCTATAGCCCGGCCCTCCCCATCGCCTACCAGAAGGAGGATGGGATCGTCGAGGTCTATGTGGTCAACGATGGGCCCAAACCAATCCCTGACGCCAAGGTTTCGGTCAAGTTCGCCACCTATGATGGCAAGAAGCTGGGCAAGCAGGAGTATCACCAGGATTTTGCTCCCTACAGCAGCACCCACCTCTGTACCATCGACTTGAACAAGAAGAAGAAACTTGAGCGGGAGAACACCTTCATCTACCTCAAGCTCAAGAGCGACAACCTCTACATCGAGAACTCGCTCATGCTCGCCAAGCCCAAGGAGAGCCGGCTCCAGGACCCCCAGATCAAGATGGAGGTCACCAAGGCACCGGGAGGCTTCTCTGTCACCCTCAGTTGCACCAAGGCCGCCTTCCAGGTCGCCCTCGATGCCGGGGAGCTGAAGGGGACCTTCAGCGACAACCTCTTCGAGATCCGTCCCACCGCACAGAAGGTGGTCACCTTCAAGGCGCGGGAGGCAGTGAGCATCGAGGCGTTCAAGGAGAAGCTGAAGGTCTTCGACCTCTACACCAACAGCCGGCGATAGGGTCAGGCGGATGAGAGACATGTCGTGAGGCAAACAAGAGATTATCGGTAATTAGACCAATATAACTATTTACTACCTCCACCAAGTATGATAATATCGTACTTGGTGGAGGTAGTATGCTAAAAACCTATCATGATGTCCTATATGAACTGCGAGCATACGCCTCTCCAAAGTCAAAGCTGACCCAGATGATCAAAAAGGGGGAGATCATCCGTATAGCCCGAGGTGTCTATGCCGACTCCCCCTCCGACCCCCGCCTCCCAGTCGCCGGTATGCTCCTATCACCAAGCTATGTCTCCTTCGAGACCGCCCTCGCCTACCACGGTCTGATAGGAGAGCGCGTGTACGCAATCAAGAGTGTAGGGTATGACCTCAAGAAGGAGACGTTCTTCGATACCCCCTTCGGCCGGTATAGCTTCCACTACCTGCCGAAGGAAATCTTCCCGTCTGCTCTCCAGCCTGCCCAGGAACAGGGCCATGGCTTCAGGCTGGCCTCCGCAGAGAAGGCCCTGCTGGATACCCTCTACAAGATCCGGGGCATCCGCTCAAAGGAGGCGATCAGGGCCTTGGTAACCGAGGATCTTCGCATCGACACCGATCGCCTCCAGGACCTCGACTACAGTGCGATGCAATTACTCGCCCCGTACTATCATAGTACGACCATAAAGACGTTCATTCGCTATATGGAGGAGTTATGAGAAGTGAAATAGAGTCAATGCTCAGGACATATGAGACCACTTCGAGTCACCAAGCTATTTATGCATTGAAGGAAGTGATACAGGAGGTAACCCTCAATGCACTTTCAACTACCGACTTCTTTGAACGTGCTGCCTTCTATGGTGGCACAGCACTGAGGATCTTCCACGGACTTGATCGTTTCTCGGAAGACATGGATTTTTCACTTATCCATACAGATTCCTCCTTCTCAATGCAAAATTATGTCGAATCAATGGAAGAAGGACTACAATCCTATGGCTTTCACATGAAAGCTTCTTTCAAGGAAAAGAGAAAGAGCACCGCAGTGCAATCTGCATTCCTCAAGGGGAATACAATCCAGCACCTCGTTGAGATCATGGCGATGGAAGCACCAATTAGTGGGGTACCGAACAATGCTATACTCTCGATCAAGGTAGAAATCGATACAGAACCTCCAGAGGGGGCAACGTACGAACGTCACATTCGACTCCTACCCTCTCCCTACTCTGTCCTACTGTATGACCTGCCATCGCTCTTTGCCGGTAAAATGCATGCCCTGCTCTGCCGTAATAGGCAAAACCGTGAAAAAGGGAGAGACTTCTACGATTACGTGTGGTACCTACAACAGGGCATAAAGCTTAATATCAGCCACCTCGAGCAACGAATGCGGCAGTCAGGTCATTTTCAAGGAGAGAGCAAATTGACAAAAAATGAGCTCTTCAATCTATTGGAAAACCGATTCGGCCATGCTGATTTCCCGCTCATACAAGCAGACGTTATGCCCTTCATCCCAAACCCGAAAACTTTGGAGCTCTACAGCAAAGAATTTTTCACCTCCATAACCGCCCAATACCTGATGATCCAGTAATCTTTTATGTCGTATGGCACATACATTTCGGAAGTATCTCTAAAAAGAAATGAACACGCACAAGACCATTGTAAAGGGAGGCCAATCGGCCGCCCTCGATGGCGGGGGACGGAAGATCTTCGACCTCTACACCAACAGCAGGCGTTAGGGTCAGGTAAGCAAGAGCGAGAGGGTTCCGGCGACGATGAAGAGGAGCCCGATCGCAGAACGTCTGTTCAGCTTCTCGCCGAAGACGAGGTAGCTGAAGGCGATGGTGACCAGGATCGAGAGCTTGTCAATCGGTACCACCACGCTCGCAGGTCCGTCGTGCAACGCCTTGTAGTAGCAGAGCCAGGAGCCTCCGGTGGCGAGGCCTGAGAGGCAGATGAAGAGGAGCTCCCGTTTGGGGGTCTCCTTGATGAGGGGCCCCTTGCCGGTGGCAAGGAGCACGATCCATGCCATGATGAGCACCACGATGGTGCGGATCGCCGTGCCGAGGGTGGAGTCGATCCCGCTGATGCCCACCTTGCCGAGGATGGCGGTCATGCTGGCGAAGATCGCCGAGAAGATCGCCCACACGATCCACGATCGACCTTCTCCACGCTCTGCCTCCTCCCCTTCACGCTTTTGGATCATGGCGTAGGTACCGCCGAGGATCGAGAGGACAGCGGCTATCTTTATCCACGAGAACCCCTCGCCGAGGAACAGCAAAGCCAGGACAATCGTCAGAGCGGTGCTGGATTTGTCGATGGGCACGACCTTGTTCACCGGCCCGAGCTGCAGGGCACGGAAGTAGCAGAGCCAGGAGGCCCCGGTGGCAAAACCGGAGAGGGTGAGAAAGAGCAGGGTGTGGGCGCTTACATCAACGATCGTTGGCCCTGAGCCCACAACGAGGACCATGAGCCAGGAGAAGAGTAGCACCACGATGGTACGAATCGCCGTGGCGACGGTCGAATCAGTCTTCTTAATCCCCAGCTTGGCAAGAATCGATGTCAGGCCGGCAAAGAGCGCCGATCCAAAGGCAAATCCAATCCACATATGAAGTACCCCCTCACGAATTCGCCCCATCGTACCACACAAGGCAACAAGGGGCAAATCAAGGGCCATTGACCGCTACAAACGCACTCGTGGGCCCTCTCCATACAATTTGCAAGACTCGTTTAGGTGGACGATGGTGGTAGAATCAACCTCAGTCTACTCGACGATTTTAAGTGCAATGCAATACCAGGATTGGCGCCATATAAAAGGGAGGCCGATCGGCCTCCCCCAGTAGATGAAACAATCTCTTACTTGTTCTTCAGAAACGCTTCCCATGCACGCTGTACTTCGGCGGCAACGGTGCGCGGAGTCTTCGATCCAAGACCAATCTCCTGCAAGCCACTGTTGATCACGTTGTAGACGTCGGAGTGCAAGACACCGTCGATGACCGGGGTGATCGGCACATACTTGTTGTAGTACTCAGCTCGCTTGGTGATGAACGGCTCGAGGTTCTGCTCAGCGGCGACCTTGGCGACATCAACCTTGAGGTTGGAGGGGAAGGAAGCACCGGTGGAGAGACGGTAGGTCTGCACATACTCGCCCTGCAGGTACTTGATGAGGCGCCATGCAGCCTCTTCCTTGGCACTGCCAGCTGCGATGTTGGCACTCATGCCCCAGCCGGTTCCCACTACACCACTGTTCGAGTTCTTGACGACCTCGCCCGGAAGGTTGGTGATGGCCATCAGTTCAAAGTCATCGGCCTGGGCCTTGGCGTTGATCAGGGCGTCACCGGTGGTGATGTCGGTCATGAACGAACCGGTGGCCCAGTCGCCGTCGATGAGGAAGGCGGCCTTGCCGGTGGCAAAAGAGGACCGTGATGCACCGTAGGGGCTGGAGAGGGTGTTGCGGTTGATCATGCCACTCTTGTACATGTCGTCGATCAACTCGAGGGACTTGACGAACCAGTCGTCGGTGAAGGAGATCTCCCCGGCCTCGAGGCGATCATACCAATCGGTCCCGCCGTAGCGGCCGACGACCATGCTGAAGAGGCAGCTCTGCATCACCCAGTCGTCCATGTTGTCCATGGCGATGAGCTCGATGCCCTTGGCCTTCAAGGTGGAGACCATCTTCTTCATGTCATTGTAGTCGGTCGAGAGGGTCAGGCCGTTGTCACGGAGCACCTTCTTGTTGACAAAGAGCATGTGGGTAGTGGTGATGCCGTTGGGCAGCTCACCAAGGAAACCTGAGAACTGGGGGGCCAGGGCTGCCGGATTGTAGTCATCGACAAGGCCATCCTTCTCAAGAAGCGGCATCAGGTCCTTGACGCTACCGGTCGTATGCAGGCTGGTGGAGCGTCCGCTCGGCCACATGTAGAGCACGTCGGGAAGCTGTCCGCTTGCGATGTACGCCTCGGTCTTGTAGTGGAACGGCTCGTTGAAGAGATCCTCGCGGACGATCTTGATGTCCGGGTTCTCGCTCTCGAACTTATCCCATACCAGTCGTACCTCATTGGCGCTGTTGGGCTCACTCATATCGATGTAGTTGAGCACGTTGAGTGTGACCTGGCCCTTGGCAGCGTCTTCTTTGGTTCCCTGCGCAAAGAGTGATGAGCTGACCACCACCAACGCAAGAAGCACTACAGCAACTCTCTTCAATCCAGTCATTAGCAACCTCCTGATGACTTTCCCATTCATTCTTCAGAGGGGTCTCCCCTCTGGTCTCTGATTCTCCGCCCCAACGGGGTGAAGTTTGTATTTCAATAGTTCATACTTTGTACAAACTAATGGTACCACGCTCTTTTGGAGCTGTCAAACTTTTTTGATCAGCCCTTCACTGCCCCCGCTGCCACACCCTTGGTGATCTCCTTGCGGAAGACCAGATAGAAGAGGAGCATCGGAATCAAACCAATCGTCAGGGCGGCGAACTGCTTTCCATAGTCGGTGGAGAGCGCCCCGGCAAACTTCTGTACCCCGACCGGAAGGCTCTTCAGGCCATCATTGCTCGTCAGGATATTGATCAGCATGAACTCATTCCACGTCCCGGTAACCGTCAGGATCGCCACGGTGACCGCCACCGGAACTGCCATCGGGATGACAATCGCCCAGAAGATACGGCCGTAGGAGGCCCCGTCGATCCGTGCGGACTCGACGAGGGCGTCGGGGATCGACCTGATGTACTCGGTGCCCAGGTAGACACCCATCGGCATGCCGATGCCGATATAGGGGATCAGGACGCCCAGGCGGGTGTTGTAGAGGCCGACCCAGTTCACGATCAAAAAGAGGGGGACCATGATCGATTGCAGCGTCAGGAGGATGCCGATGACGAACGACCCATAGAGGATGGGGGTCGCCTTATGGCGGATCTTGGCAAAGCCGAAGCCGGCCATGAAGCTGAACACGAGGATCGCGATGGTCGTGATACCGGTATAGAAGAAGCTGTTGACGATCAGCATGGGGAACTTTCCCCTCACCCATGCATCCTTGTAGTTGACAGTCACCCAACGCCTGGGGAACCCGAGCTTGTTCATCTGGAATTCGGTGGTCGTCTTGAAGGAGCTGATCACCAACCAGAAGAGGGGGTAGAGCGCCATCACCGTGAAGAAGATCATCACCAGGTAGGTGAAGAAGGAGCTGATGCGCGAGCGTACGTTTCGGTCCTTGATATCGTTCATCACTCCCTCCCACCGAACTTTTTCTCAGCAAACTTGGTCAGGCCGATCAGAAGGAAGCTGATGATGACCATCACCGTGGAGATGGCATTGGCCAGGGGATAGTTCGGGGCCCCCTTGAACGCCTTGTCGAACATATAGATGGAGAGCACGCTGGTGCGGTTGGCCGGTCCTCCCCCGGTCATGACATAGATCAGGTCGAAGGACTTGAGCGATCCGCTGATGGCCAGTATCGCCGTGACGACGATCACACCGCTGAGCGCCGGCAGGATCACGTAGCGCAGGACCTGCATCTCGCCGGCCCCGTCGATGCGTGCCGCCTCGATGACCGCGTTGTCGATCTTCTGCAGGTTCGCCATGAAGATGATCATGTACATGCCGCTGTACATCCAGAGGATCACGAAGAGCACCGGTATCATCGGATGGCTGCCCATCGTGTACTCATAGCCGGGGCGGAAGATCCTCATCAACTCGGGGAAGGCACCATGGGGGGCGAAGAAGGACTTCCACAGGATACCGATGACGACCGTGGAGATGACGGTGGGCAGGTAGATCATCGTCTGGAAGAAGTCCTTTCCCCTGACCAGGCCCCGGTAGAGGACGTAGGCGAGGAAGAAGCCGAGCGGAATCTGCCCGAGGACCGAGACAAGGACGATCCAGAGGTTGTTCTTCAGGGCCCGGTAGAAGTATTCGTCTCCAAAGAGGCGGACATACCACTTCAGGCCCACCATCTCAACCGGCTTGCCACCAAAGAGCTTGCCTCCGTTGTAGCTGGTAAGGCTGAGTACCACCGAGAAGATTGTAGGGAACGCCATCACGGCGATGTAGAGCAGGAAGCCGGGAAGGACAAGGGCCCAATACGCCCTCCTCTGCTCTCGTTTGGTGTCAGCCATGGTATTGACCTTAGCCATGGATCTCATCCTCCTGTTGTAGTTTGACATAGGTTTTCTTGGCGGGGAAGACCTGGTCGACCACATCATCCCAATCAAAGTGTGTCTTGCTCTCGATCTCGCTGAGCTCCGGTACGGCAAAGAGCTTCTGCAGGAACATCATCGCAGCCCCCTTGGCAACCACCGTTGCATCATGGGTATCAAAGAAGAGCTTGCAACCGACCTTGGAGAGCACATCGAGGAATTGGGGACAGCGATCGGCGAGCAGGGCGCGCAGCTTCTCCTCATCGTTGAAGGGGCGCCCATGGATGAAGAAGGCGCGGGGGTCGAGGACCGAGACGACCGGGACCAGGGAACTGAAGAGATCGACCATGAAGGCGGACCACGCCTCCTCGTCATTGACACTCTTGATCAGGAGCTCCTCTGGCAATCCGGTCTGCCCGCTGTTGTGCCCGCGCCAGGAGAAGGTGCAGATCTCACCACTGGAGTGGTGCGAGCCGTGGTATACCTTGCTGTCAAGGCAGAGGCCGATACCCACCCCGATGCCCGCCCGGTCATCAAACTGGTAGTTCCCCTCATGGTAGTCGGCGATCATGCAGATGAAGTCGCCGAGGTTGATGTTACGGTTTACCGTCATGTCCAGCCACGCCGTGCAGTTGGCATCGTTCTCGACGAAGACCAGTACATCGTAGCGGGATGAGACGAAGCTGTGGAAGTCATAGTTGCGCAGGCCGAACGGCTCGGCATAGCGGATGATCCCGTTCTCCGACTCGACGATACCGGGGATACCGGCAACCACCGCCAGAAGCGGGAGGGAGAGGCGCTCGGCCTCGGCGAGGTCCAGCAGCGCAAAACCGTCGGCTGCGCGCAGCGCGTCAAAGACCCGCTCGATGCCATGCCCATAGGCATTCGCTTTTACCACCGCCCACACATTCGCATCTTCCGCCGCCTGACGCGCTCGTGCCAAATTGTGTTGCACTGCGGCAGAATGGATGGTCGCTTGTATCGGGCGGGGCATGACGGTGTTTCTACGGAGCCAAAGGTGGTCATTCTGTCATCGCTAGACTTTGTGTGCGTGATATAACCGCCCGTCGCTCCTCGGAGTGTTTCGAATTTTCACAGGCCATC
>CALFMX010000316.1 GCA_937902565.1 uncultured Spirochaetales bacterium | reverse complement strand
ATCTCTGTAGAGACCGGCGGCACGCTCCTTGCGCAGGATATCGGTTGCACCGTAGGGCTGTCCGCCTCCGGCGATACAACCGCCGCGGCATGCCATCACCTCGATGAACTCGTAGGGGGCCTGTTCACCCTTGGCCTTCGCCTCACGAACCTCGTCAAGCAACTCGGCTATGTGGGAGAGGCCGTGTACGACCGCAACCCGGACCGGGGTACCGTCAAAGTCAACCACACCCTTCTTGATCTCTTCAAGGCCACGGACCGACTCGATTTCGACGTTGGCAAGCTCCTTGCCGGTGGCGAAGTGGTAGGCACTGCGTACGGCAGCCTCCATGACCCCACCGGTTGCCCCGAAGATCGTGCCGGCGCCACTGTACTCTCCGAGCGGATCGTCGGCTTCCTCCTCGTCAAGGGCGAGGAAGTCGATACCCGAGCCCTTGATGAGGCGGGCGAACTCTCGGGTGGTGAGCACCAGGTCCACATCCCTATACCCACTGGCATGCATGCTCTCATCCCGCTCGGACTCAAACTTCTTGGCGGTACAGGGCATGATGGCAACGGTGAACATCTTCGCAGGATCGATCTCGGCCTTTTCGGCGAAGTAGGTCTTCTGTATGGCACCGTGCATCTGCATCGGGCTCTTGGCACTGGAGACGTACTCCAACAGATCCGGGTAGTACTTCTCGATGTAGTCGACCCAGGCGGGACAACAGGAGGTGAACTGGGGAAGCGCCCCACCGTTCTGGATACGGCCAAGCAGTTCGCTGCCCTCCTCGATGATGGTCAGGTCGGCACCGAAGTTGGTGTCGTGGACCGCTACGGCCCCGAGCTTGCGCAGCGCCGAGTAGATTTTCTTGGTCGTCACCGTCCCGGGCGGCAGGCCGAAGGACTCGGAGAGCCCGACCCTGATCGACGGGGCGATCTGGACGACGACCTGCTTCTCCGGGTCGGCGACAGCATCACGGAAGAGGTCGATCTCATCCTTCTCGTAGATGGCGCCGACCGGGCAGTGCACGACACACTGGCCACAGCGCACACAGGGGCTGTCATCCAGCTGCAGCATCGCAGCCGGTGCCATCACCGTCCCATCTCCGCGGCCGATGAACTCGAGGGCGAAGACGCCCTGCAGGTCCTGACAGACCTGGACACAGCGGCCGCACTTGATGCACTTCTCGGGATCGAGGACGATCGAGGCGGAGGAGGTATCCTTCGGCCGATCGCTGAGGCGAACCTCGAAGGGCTGCTCACGGATGCCAAACTCGGCAGCCAGATCCTGTAGCTCACACTAACCGTTACGGATACAGGTGAGGCAGCTCGACGGGTGGGTGGAGAGAATCATCTCCAGAATCGTCTTGCGCGCCTCAAAGAGCTCCTGGTCGTTGGTGATGATGCTCATCCCCTCAAAAGCTGCGGCGGCACAGGCACGGATGATCTTCGCGCTGCCCTCCTGCTTGACGATACAGAGCCCACATGATCCGATGGGGGGCAGGTCCTCGTGGTAGCAGAGGGTCGGGATCTTATAGCCGGCCTGCTGGGCGGCATGCAGGATGCTCGTCCCTTCAGCAACCTCGATGGGTGTTCCATTTATCTTGATATTCACGGTACTCAATTCACTATCCTCCAACACGCTCAGCGGATTTCGATGGCGTCGAACCGACACGACTCATAGCAGACGCCACACTGGGTACAGGCATTCTGGTCAATGACGTGGACCTCTTTCCTTGCTCCGGAGATTGCACCGACGGGGCACTTGCGGGCGCAGACGGTACAGCCGATGCACTTGTCCTCCAGGATCCAGTAGGAGATCAGGTCCTTACAGGTACCGGAGGGGCACTTCTTGTCCACGATGTGGGCCAGATACTCATCCTTGAAGTGAGCAAGGGAGGAGAGGATCGGGTTGGGGGTCGTCTGTCCAAGTGCACAGAGACTCCCCTTCTTCATCGCTTCACCAATTTTCTCCATTGTCGTGATGTCCTCAAGCGTGCCGTTGCCCTTGGTGATCTTGTCGAGGATCTGGGCAAGGCTCTTGCCACCGATTCGACAGGGGCTGCACTTGCCGCAGGATTCATCCACGGAGAAGTCCAGGTAGAACTTGACCACGTCGACGATGCAGTCATCCTCGTCCATGACGATCATACCGCCACTGCCCATCATCGAGCCGGCCTTGACCAAGGAACCGAAGTCGATCGGGGTATCGAGGTACTCCTCGGTGAGCACGCCACCGCTCGGTCCTCCGGTCTGTACCGCCTTGAACTTCTTGCCATTGGCGATGCCGCCCCCGATGTCGAAGATGATCTCACGCAGGGTCGTGCCCATCGGGACCTCGACCAAGCCGGAGTTGCGGATCTTGCCGGTGAGGGCGAAGACCTTGGTCCCCTTGGAGTCGGCAGTCCCGATCTTGTTGAACCAGGAGGCGCCACGGCTGATGATCACCGGGACGTTCGCCCACGTCTCAACGTTGCTGATAACCGTCGGCTGTCCCCAGAGGCCCTTGACCGCCGGGAAGGGGGGCCTGGGCTGGGGCATGCCGCGCTTGCCTTCGATGGACTGCAGGAGCGCAGTCTCTTCGCCGCAGACGAATGCGCCGGCGCCGAGGCGGATCTCAATGTCAAAGTCAAAGCCGCTTCCGAGGATATTCTTGCCGAGGAGGCCGTACTCATGAGCCTGGGCCATGGCGATCTCCAGGCGGCTGATCGCCAACGGATACTCGGCACGGATGTAGATGTAGCCCTTGTTGGCCCCGACGGTCTTGCCACAGATGGTCATCGCCTCAAGGATCGAGTGCGGATCACCTTCCAGGGTGGAGCGGTCCATATAGGCGCCGGGGTCCCCTTCGTCGGCGTTACAGACGACGTACTTGATATCACTCTTGGCCTGGCGGGTGAAGTTCCACTTCATCCAGGTCGGGAAGCCGGCACCACCACGGCCCCTGAGGCCGGAGTGCTTCAGCTCCTCGATGATGTCATCGCTGGTCATCTCAAAGAGGGCCCGTTCGAGGGCTTGGTAGCCTTCGCGTGCAATGTACTCATCGATCGACTCGGGATTGATGAATCCACAGTTGCGCAACACGATGCGGAACTGCTTCTGGTAGAACTGGATATCTTCGACACGGGCGTGGCGTGTGCTGCCCGACTTGTCGTAGAGCAGGCGCTGGACCTGGCGGCCCTTGATGATGTGCTCGCTGACGATCTCTGCTGCGTCCTCAGGCGTTACCTTGACGTAGAATGCATCCTCGGGGAGGATCTTGACGATCGGGCCCTGCTCGCAGAAGCCAAAACAACCGGTCTTTACGATCTGCACTTCGTCGGCAATGCCGTGCTCCTCGCAAGCGGTGATCAGATTTTGGTAGATCTGCTCACTCTTGACCGACTCACACGCCGTTCCTCCGCAGACCAGGATGTAGTTTCGAAATGCCATTACTTACCCCCGTCCTTTTTGATGATATCAGCCGCTGGGCGATCGAAGATGTGGTCGGTAACCAGACGGTGAGCGACCACATGCTCCTCGACGATCCTCTTGGCGGTCTGCTTGTCCACCCTTCCATAGATGACGTTCGGCATGTCGGGGACGATTACCTCGACCGTCGGCTCGACGTAGCACAGCCCCATGCATCCGGTCTGGGTAACCGAAACATTGGTAAGCCCTTGTTCGTCAAGGGCGGCGATGAAGGAATCAAGGGTCTCCTTGGCGCCTGCGGCAATCCCGCATGTGCCCATCCCGATGATGATCCGGCTATCCTTGCCTTCGATATCCCGCTTCTGCAAATCCCCTTGCACGCGATTGCGCAGGTTTCGTAGCTCTTCAAGTGTCATCTTTGCCATATATGACTCTCCTCTCTTTTACTCTTCGTTTCCAGCATGCAGGTCAGTCTCCTGACTTGCCACATAGTGCCTGAGTAGGTTCAGGCTTCCACTTGTTTCAAACTCTCCAAGCACATCCAACAGCTCGATGCGATCAAGGGTGTATGACCCGCTCCCTGCCCTGCTCCTGGTGACCAGGAGGTGCTGTGCCTTGGGGTGGGCGATCAGGGTACTCAGTGTGAGGGCCAGATCGCCGAGCGGAGGGGTGTCGATGTGCTTCCGATCGAACGAGAAGCGCACCGTAGTCCCGACCCCTACCTCCGACTCCAGGGCAAAGACGCCACCGGCGGCATCCACCGCCTGTTGGAGGAACGGCAGGCCCAATCCAACACGCCGGCCGCGATGCTTGCCATCCTCACTGTAGAAGGGGTCGAGGGCCCGTCTTTGGGTCGCCTCGTCCATCCCCTTGCCATCATCGGCGACAGTGCAGGAGATCATCCGCTCGCCCTCATCCACGGTAAGTTCAACATGTGAGGCACCCGCCTCAAAGGAGTTTTGAACAATGTCCAGTAGATAATCGGAGAGCGAAATATGCATACAACCCCTACGCCTGCCTCAGCGGTTCCAGGATCTTGGCAATCTTATCCTTGGTCACCTTGCCGTAGACCTCACCGCCGATGGTCATCACCGGGGCCAGACCGCAACAGCCGATGCACCGGACCCCCTCGAGGGAGAAGAGCCCGTCATCGCTGACCGATCCCTCGGCCAGGTTGAGCTGGGCGCTGAGCTCATCGAGAATCGACTGTCCACCCTTGAGGTAACAGGCAGTCCCTAGGCAGACCCGGATAGTATGCTTGCCCGGCTTGGTCAGTTTGAAGAAGTGGTAGAATGACACCACCCCCCATATTCTTGCCAACGGGACGTCAAGCATCTCGCTAACCAAGTTGGCTGACTCTCGGCTGATGTAATTGAACTCTTCCTGCACCTTGTGCAACACCATGATCAGGTTGCCAGGCTTGGTTTTCCACTCCTCGATGAACGAGATCAGTTCAGGTGAAAACGTTACTTCACTGGTTTCAGACATGTACCCTCCCATACAAAGAAATCACTCACGCGTACTTTAACACTTTTCCAATAGCAATGTACATATCTTTTACTAATATATTAGTCTATCAGGGTGTAATAGAGAAATTAATGTATTTTTATTGACTAATAAAAGGCATTAATATACAATTATTCACATTAAAAGGAGAGATTTCATGAATACGGACCAATTGATTCGTATCACTCGTTACTATCGATCCCTCAACAGACTTAAGACCATCGGCCTTGAACGGGTGTTTGCCAACAACCTCGCCGATGCAGCCGGTGTCTCTGCAGCCATCGTGCGCAAGGACTTCAGTCAACTCTCCATCTACGGACAGAAGCGTGGCGGGTACCAGATCGCCGACCTCCTGGTCTCCCTTGGTGAACTCTTGGGAAAGGGAGACAGCCAGAATTGTATCATCATCGGCTGTGGTCGCATCGGAAAGGCCTTGATGCACTACACTGGATTCGAACCCGACGGGATTCGGGTCGTTGCCGGCTTTGACAGCGATCCGGCGATCTACAACGATACCTCCCACCCCGTTCCGATCTACCCCATCAACCGCCTCGAGGAGGTGACCCGCAACCTCGATGTGAGTGTTGGCATCATCACCGTGCCCGAGCAAGCGGCAAGCGACAGCTACGAGCGCCTGCTCAGGGCAAAGGTCCTGGGCATATTGAACTTCACCCCCATCACCCTCAAGCCGGTATTGCAGGAGGACGGGACCCTCCCGGTCGTCCACAACATCAACATCGCCCTGGAGTTGGAGCAGATCTTCTACGAGCTCAAATTCCCCAAATAAGGGTGACTATCGACGCTTGAGGGTCATGAGCACCGGAAGGTGGTCACTGACCCCATCGAGCAACTGGACATTCCACGCCTTGGGTCTGCCATCCCCACCGACAAGGGAGGGCAGGTCGCACACCCTGAAGCTCTCAAACTCCCATCCAACCCCATCGAAGAGTCGATAGGAGGCGAGGATCTGGTCGTATTGATGCCATACCCCTCCATAGACATAACTGCCTGTCGCTGTGTTCTGCTCATCGAGGTAGGGGCAGTAGAACCAGGAGGGGAGCATGCTACCCCGCACCCCGGTGATGAGCAGCGACCCCGCCTCCCCGTACTCCTCGCTCTTGGGGTGTGAGACATCGACAAGGGCTGTCTGTATCCCGCCGCTGTGCCAGACAGCATCAGGATTCTGATTGAAATCCCCACAGACCAGGATATTGGCCCCGGTACGCCGAGATGAGGCTGCCCCCACTGCCTGCATCAGGGCGAGGCGTTGCGCCTCGGTCTCCTCATACTCCCCGATCTGGCTCTTGGCGTGCAGGGCAAAGATTGTCAGCACCCCATCATCGGTGGCTATCGACGCCTCCAGTACGGGCCGCCCCCCACTGTGGCCATGCACCGCCGCCTCGATGAGGGGGTGGCGGCTGATGATGGCTATGCTGATCGCCCCACCCTCCTCCCGGGCTGTGGCGTACCATCCATAGCCATGTCTGGCGAGGTGGGAGGTGAGCAGGTCGACCACCACGCGCTCCCCCTCCACCTCCTGGAGCACCACCACATCGGGATAGGAGAGGCTGCTATCGCAGAGGGTGCGCGCCAGTGTATCGAGGCGCATGCGGTAGGAGCGTTCAGTCCACTTCTTCGGGTTCTGGTACTCCGGGTACTCTGTTCCATCAAAGTGCGCGTCGAAGAGGTTCTGCACGTTGTAGGAGACGACCCTGAACGTTTTCGGATCATCAGCGATGTCACCTTGGCAGCCGAAGAGAAGCGAGATGCAGATGAGGATTATTGACCACATACCCCCTAAGGGGCGGTTGTGCCGCTCTTGCTTCAGCTGCGCACGTTCTTTCCGAGTGAGTAGCTGAAGTAGAGCATGGCCAGCATGTCCTGGATGTCAAAGCGCGAGATATCCATCTCCCTGGCCTTGAGCAGGCCCTTCTTGAGATTATCGAAGTTCTCGTCGAAGCTCAGGTCGCTCGCCTCCAGAATCGTCATGCAGAGGGTGCGCACCTCATCCCACTGCTCCTTGGAAAACCAGGTGAGGATCTTGGTGTAGTTGAGGTCGATGAGGGCGAGGTCCCGCGACTCGGTGAGGAAGCTTGAGAGGTACTCCTTGTTGCCAAGGTTCATCCGTTCATAGATTTGGGCGAGGCGCGGAGTGTCGAATTTGATCATGCTGGCGATGACCGCATACCGCGTCTGGCGAAAGGTGGGACTGCGCCCCTGCTCGATGGAGATGAAGAATTCGGTGAGGAAGGAGCCACTCTGGTCCATGATGCGCTTGGCGATGAGGAAGTCGATGCCGTAGAGCGCCACGCGGCGGTAGTCGCGGTGGAAGAAGG
>CALFMX010000315.1 GCA_937902565.1 uncultured Spirochaetales bacterium | reverse complement strand
GTGGTGAACTCAGGGTCGAGCTTTGGCGGCCTGAGCTTCGGTGGTTCCTCCGTTGCGGAGAACGTGGCCTACATCAACGGGCTGAACGTAACCGATCCCTACCGCCGCCAGGGTTTCTCGACGGTTCCCTTCAACTTCTATGAAGAGTTCCAGATCAAGAAGTGGGAGTATGAGAACACAATCGGTGGTATCAACGATCGCATTCCCCCACGCGTCGATCTGACTGAGACGAAATTCTCCATGGCTACCAGCTGGCCTGAAGGGTGGGCAGAGGAGTTTGCGACTATCTCGGAGACGGCACAGATGGAGCCATGGTGCGCCAACTGGAACGATTTGAAGAATGTCCTCGCTCCTGTTCTCCAGAAGATTCTGCTGACAGAGAAAATCTCGCGTGATGAAGTACGCACACTGCTAGAGAAAGCAGCGAATGAGGCGTATCAACTCTATCCACAATCATTCCGTAAGTAAGTGAATGTACGTGCTCTGGGTGGGTTTGACTCACCCAGGGCAAACCTTTGGCAACCAACAGGACTTAAGAATGAAAAAAATAAAGTGGAATTCAGGGTGGCTGTTTGTCCTACCCGCACTGATTGTCTTCATTGTCTTCAAGTATTATCCAATAGCCATGGGTGTTGGCATAAGCTTCTTCAAGTACCAGATCATGAGCCCTCCTGGCATTTTTATCGGGTTTGGGAACTATATCCGTGCCTTCAAGGATCCCTATGTACTCAACGCCCTTCGCAACAACTTTGAATTTTGGATAATCATGTTGGTGTTGAATTTTTGGGTTCCGCTTGCATTGGCGATTATGGTAAACGAAGTGACCAAGCATACGGGGATTATCAGGACCATGTTCTACATCCCTGCTATCCTACCCACCGTGGTCGTTACAATCCTGTGGAAGTATATCTGGCAGCCGGATTATGGATTGGCGAATTTCTTGATGGGTAAAGTGGGATTACCCCACCAGTTGTGGCTCAACTCCACACTCCTGGTGAAGTGGTGCATGCGCTTTCCCTATCTGTTCATCTTTGCAGGCTTGTCGGCAGGAATGGACTTCATCATCTACTTGGCTGGTCTCTCCAATGTTCCCCGGGAGCTGTATGAGTCAGCCGAGCTTGACGGGGCGGGATTCTGGAGACGGCTCTTCCGAATTACGTTGCCGATGATCCGTTCGACAATCTCGATGTTGCTGATCACCAATACGATCGCGATCTTCAATCTGTTCGATGAACCGAAGATCATGACTGGGGGAGGTCCTGCAAAGTCTACGGAGACCCTGGTCCTGTATGCGTTCGATAAAGCATACACCGGTGGGGAGTTCAGCTATGCCACCACA
Source organism: uncultured Spirochaetales bacterium (assembly GCA_937902565.1). Classification (GTDB taxonomy): domain Bacteria; phylum Spirochaetota; class Spirochaetia; order Sphaerochaetales; family Sphaerochaetaceae; genus Sphaerochaeta. Next base: position 16,869 of record CALFMX010000315.1, on the reverse strand, counting down.
ATCACCACGATAGCATTCTGTATCGTGTTCATGCTGACCGTCATGCAAATGCGTTTGCAGAGACGCAGTGATATGTAAGGTAGGTGTAGTATGGGAATTATTCAGGACAATGAGAGGAAATCAGGTCAGGGAAAGCGAATCTATCGTTGCTTCATGGGGATTTTACTTCTCTCGATTCCCCTGCAGATTCTGCCACATCTTTGGATGTTCTTCGGGATGTTCAAGGACAAGCTTGAAGTAATCGCATTCCCACCGTCGCTGTTCCCGAAGGTCTTCCTTTGGGCAAACATTGGGCAGACGTTTGAGTACTTCAACCTCTGGAACAACATCAAGAACACGATGATTATCTGTTTTGGCACGATCATCGTGCAGGTCACCATCAGCTCCACCTGTGGATTTGGTCTCTCCAAGCTCCGTCTCAAGTATGCCAACCATCTGCTGTTGTTCTTTATCGGGACAATGATGATCAGCAACCAAGCCACCATCATCCCCACTTTCCTGATGATGAACAAATGGGGCTTGATCAACAACTACCTCTCCGTGATCCTCACATTTTCCGCCTGGGGATGGATGGTGTTTTTGTTCAAGAACTTCTTCGATGCCATCCCGGACACCCTGCTGGATGCCGCTCGCATTGATGGGGCGAACAATCTGGGAATATTCACCAGGATCATGGTCCCCCTCTCCCTTCCGGTGTTTGCCATAGCAATCCTGAATACGTTCAATGTTGTGTATAGCCAATTCATGGTGCCCTTGATGCTCTTGCCCGCCAAGGACAAGTGGCCCTTGATGCTCCAGATCTACACCGCGACTGTATCGGCGGTGCCATGGAACCAGATCATGGTCCTGCTGACCACCGCCTCACTGCCCTTGATCGTCATCTATATCATCTTCCAGCGCTACATCGTGGAAGGAATCGTGATGACCGGCATCAAGGGATGATACGGTAAACAGCTACTGCCTGAGCGCCTTGGCAATCTCCTCAATCTTGTCCCGGGTCACCCCATGCGCGCCTCTTGTGTCTCCTCGATGACGCGCTTGATCACAGGGGGAGGGGTCGAAGCAACAAGGCCAAGACTCTTGAGGTGCTCGACGGTTGGGTTCCTTAGGGATGAGAAAAGAACAACCTACCCATTTCCTGTAGCTGGCCATCCAGCAGTCAGATTGAAAGCTCGCACACAAGCGAATGACCGGGGCTCTTGGAGGCAGGACATGGTGATCCATGCCTTGATGTTCCATCGGTGTCTGATCAACAGGATGTGTGTCGGATGATGGGCGGCCCGTCACCGGCGACGGGCTGTTGTGGCCACCATCAAGTGGGAATATCGCTTCCGCCTACCAGGAGACCGGCACCGCCCCGCGCCTCGGCTTGACGACATAGTTCTATTTGCCGAGGTAGTCGTCGTGGATCACCGGATAGTCCTTCAAAAACGATTCGGAGACCTTCAGCCCCTTCTCGTACTGTCGGGTAGAGACGGTGGCGAACACCGACAGCCCCGTGCGGGTCGTCACCTTCACTGCGGGCATCAGCATGTCGACGGCCTCCTTGAACACCTTCCCCCTCCAGGCCCGGCTGATGTGGCAGAAGAAGCGGTGCTCGATCGGGTTCCACTTGGAGGTGTAGGGGGGATAGTGGGCGACCCGTATCTCAAGGCCGGTGCGGTCCGCCAGGGCCTGCAGCTCCTCCCTGAACCGCCTGTTGCGGCTGGAGTTGCTCCCCCCGCCATCGGCGAGGATGAGCAACCGCCGGCAGCCGCCGTAGTTGAACACCCCGCGGGCGTACCACCAATGCCCGATGCAGTCGACGTTGAAGGAGCAGGTGTCGTGGGCGGTGGTGGCACAGGTGAGGTAGCCCTCGTTGCGCCCGATGTCGTACACGCCGTGGGGGGTGACCATGCCGGCCGAGAAGGTGAGGAAATCATGGTCGAAGACCTTGCGCGCCCGCTGGCAGAAGCAGCGGCCCTCGCGGTAGAAGTCGCCCAGCATCTCCTTCTTCTTCGTGTCGACGCTGATCACCGGCAGGCCCTCATCCCGGTACTCGCGGCGCAGCCGTTCGATGTTCCTGAACTGCTCGTCCCGCTCCTCCGCCTGCCTGAGGGGCAGGCTCTTGGGCATCTTCCTGCGCCTGAAGCCCCTCTGCGAGAGCAGGCGGTCCACATAATAGGGGGACACCCCATGGCCGAGGATCTCCTCCATGGCCCGCGCGATCTCGCTCCGGCCCATGCTGACCCACTTGGCCTCGTCGTCCATCGGGTCGCCCGCGGTGCACGATTCGACCACCGAATCGAAGGCGAGCCCGATCTCCGGCTCAAGCGCGAGGCGGTCCTTGCGGCCCCCGCCGGCCCTGCGCACCCTCGTCGCATCGATCAGCTCGGGCTGCGATATCTCACGCATCCCCCTGGCCACCGTCTTCCTGGAGATCCCCAGCACCCGCGACACCCGCTTCACCCCGCCATGGGGGAGCGAGGAGGCCAGAGCACCGGCGTTCCATCGCCTGTGGTGTTCCGGCAGCAGGTCACTGACGGCCTTCAGCCTTTGTTCATCGACCGACAGCTCCATGGCTCTTGCCCCCTTGGGAGAAAGATATCATCGAATCGGACATATTACAATCCTTTTGTGCGGTGATTACGCATCCATGCCGCCGAATTCCGCCAGGAGCCGCTGGCACTGCCTCGGGTGCAGGGCCACCCGGTGCATCCGCATGATGTGCTCGCTGAGCAACGGGCCCGTCCACGGCCCCCCTCCGTAGCCGAAGTCGGCGGGCGGGTGGTTGGTGTCCCAGCGGATCTGCTCCAGCTGGAAGGCGCTCAGCTTCGGCTGCCGGCCCTGCCTGAGGCGCAGGGCATCGACGCCCGATTCGATGAATGTCCGTACCCAGAGGTTGATTGAAGGCTTGGATTTGCCCGAGAGGCGGGCCAGCTCCTCTGCTGAGAGGCCGGCGAGGGCAAGCCTGACATAGGCGAGCCGGGCGTAGTACCGGGACGCCTCGCTGCTGTCCAGCTCCTCAGAGAGCTGGGCCAGCAACCGGTCCCTGTCGTCGACTTGCCTGATGTTCATGGATGCCTCCCGTAGCACATCTTCATGATACTACAATAGGGCAAGTTTATACAGAAAGCAAGTGATGGATTATATTATGTCCGAAATGGGTAAGTTATTCTTTTCTCATCCCTTACTATCCTGTTCATCCTATACATGAGCACCAGCTTGCTGCGGGCGGTGAAGGCGTGGATGGGATCATCCCTCATGATGCCGATGAGCTTGTTGACGTTCACCTGGTACTCCCACTTGTTGTCCTTGCCCTCGCGCTCTTTGTGGACGACCTCGTCCACGTCCTCCTCCAATACCAGGATCATGGTGGCCGCAAGGATGGTGGCCCAGAAGTCCTGGCGGATGGAGTTCTCCAGCTGCAGGCGTGTCTTGAGCATTGCATACAGGGACTTCTTATGCTAGCTGGGAGCTGTTCGAAACGGCAACTGCCGAGGATTTCTCGGTAGTTCAAATCGAAGGCGAAAGGCAAGTGGAACGCACATTACGGCGCTATAACCTCGATGCCATAATTGGCTTTGGTTATCGCGTGAATTCCAAAACACCTGAATTCAGGAAATGGGCGATGAATGTTCAGCATTACTTGAACCTACAAAAATGCACACTGTGCGTCAGTGTGCATTGTCATCTTGTTGTAATGTAGGAGAATAAGAGTCTTGAATTTGCCCAGAACAGGATTTGAACCTGCACAGTGTTGCCACCACTAGGACCTGAACCTAGCGCGTCTACCAATTCCGCCACCTGGGCCTAGGCGAAACTATAGAGTATTTGCTTTGAGTGTGTCAACCAGAAATCAGGAGGGAGACCTGGGCAGAGATGGCATCACCACTGCCAAGCTCGCCCAAAACGTGTTCGGCGGTCTTTGCTTTGACGGATATGGCCTCGAGGGGGAGGTTGAGCGCCTTTGAAAGGTTCTCCCTGATGGCATCGATGTGCTCCCTGAGTTTGGGGGTCTGCAGGATGATGGTGGCGTCGATATTGGTGATGGAGTAGGGGGGGAGCTCCTCTTCGATTACTGTCTTGAGCAGCTCCATCGAGTCGGCTCCCCTGTAGGCGGGATCGGTATCGGGGAAGTGGGAGCCGATATCCCCCTTGGCCAATGCGCCGAGGATTGCATCGATGAGGGCGTGGACGAGGACATCGCCATCACTGTGGGCAAGCGCTCCCTTTGGACTGGGTATGGTGAGGCCGCCGATGACCAGCGGTCTGTCGGGGACGAGGCGGTGGAGGTCCCAACCGGTGCCCACCCTGATCATGGGTGGCTCTCCCTCTGGTACTCGGCTACCGACTGCTTGAAGAGCTTTGTGGCCTCGATCGCCTTTTTGGCCTCCTTGAGGTTCTTCTGGTAGGCAGCGATCTGCTCCTCTGCATCGGGGATATCGCTGAGGAAGGTGATCTTGCGATTGCTCCGCTGCCCCTCGCAGATTCCCACCACCTGGCCGTAGTCGGTAAAGACCTGCGTATCATCGGTGTAGGAGGTACCTTTCGCCTTCGCCTCCTGGTGCGCCTCCCAGATGGCAGGGTAGCGGAAGATCTGGGGGGTCTGTACACCCACGGCGTGGGTACGGTCGATGTGGTGGGTGATGACCCCATTGTCATCGATGACCTTCACCGTATCGACGGTGGGGAGGGCAGGGACGGCAGAGCCGAAGACGGTGGCCGTCGCGAGCGTACGGATGATGAGATCACTTTCGATGAAGCAGCGCGCCCCATCGTGGATGGCGACATAGTCGATATCCAATCCCAGCTTCGAGAGCATAGAGAGGGCATTGTAGACCGAGCTCTGGCGGGTAGTGCCCCCCTCCACGAGGATGATCGGTACCATGTTCTGCTCGAGGAGGTCCTCGAGGGCGAGGCCACACTCACCGGCCATGCCGGCAGGGTGGGTGACCAGGATTGCCTTGCACCCGGGGACCTCGAGGAAGGGGGCGGTCGCCCCCCAGAGAACCGTGTGGCCGTTGATGGAGAGATACTCTTTCTTTACGTTGGTTTCGTTGTTGTTGAAGCGATCACTACTGCCGGCGGCAGTGATGACCACGGCGTGGTTGGGGAATCCCATCCTACTTTTCCAGGCGGGAGAAGACGATCATCTCGATCTCTTTCTTCTCCTTTCCAAGGGAGATGGCCGTCTCGTCGATGAGCAGACGCAGTGCGCTGTCGTAGAGCTTGCGCTCCTGTACCGGCAGCTCCTTGATCTTGCTGCGGTGGTAGAGGGCCTGCACGACCTTGGCGATCGAGGCGATCGATCCCTCCTTGAGCAGGTCTACGTTCATCTGGTAGCGGGCTTTCCAATCGACCGGCATCGGCTCGTACTTGCTGGAGATCGAGTCGATCGCCTTCTGGGCTTCACTCTCGGCAACGATGCCGCGGATTCCCAGCTCCTCGGATTTTTCCACAGGAATCATGACGGTCATATCTGAGATGTCCAAGTATATGACGTAGTACATCGTATCTACACCGCGGAAATCTTGCTCCTCGATGCGCTTGACGATCCCGACACCTTGGAGCGGGTAGACCACGTGTTCCCCTACGGCAAATCTGTTGTTGTCCTGTGCTGAATCCATAGCGCAAGTATATCCTATTTTTCGATTATCAACAAGGCGAGGGAAACTGTGCTTTGCAACTATGATAGCCATTGGGGCCATCGATGCGCTATAGTTGTGGCATGAAAGCAAAACCCAGACGTTGCGGGGTGCTGATGCACCCCACCTCCCTCCCCTCTACCCACGGTATAGGCTCCATTGGCGAGGAGCTCTTCGAATTCATCGACCTCCTCCATAGCGCCAAGGTCCGCCTCTGGCAGATCCTGCCGCTCGGGCCGACCGGCTGGGTGGACTCCCCCTATGCCGCCCGCTCCTCCTTTGCCGGCAACGAGCTGCTCATCGACCTCAAGGCACTTGCCTTCGAAGGCTACCTCGATGTCTCTGATGTGCTCAACGCACCCTCCTTCCCCTCCGATCGTGTAGACTACGGTCGTGCGCGCGCCTATAAGGAGCCGCTCTTGGAGAAGGCAGCCAACGCCTTCCTCGAGGAGGCCAGTGCGGAGGAGATGGCGGCATACCGGGCATTTGTCACCGAGAATGCCAGCTGGCTGTCCGACTGGGCGCTCTACTCAGTGCTCGCCGCCCACTATAACGACTCACGGTGGTTCTCTGCCTGGCCGGTGGAACTGCGCCTCCGTGATGCCGGGGCAGTGGCAGCGGCCCGAAGGGAGCACCACAAAGCCATCGAGGTGGCGATGGTGGTGCAGTACTTCTTCTTCAACCAATGGAAGGGGGCCAAGGCGTATGCCAATGAGCGCTCGATCCAGATCATCGGGGACATCCCCATCTTCGTCGCTCCCGACAGCTGTGACGCCTGGGTGAACCGCCACCTCCTGAAGATGGATGAGGAGGGGAGGCAAAGCGCCCAGAGTGGGGTACCACCGGACGCCTTCAGCGATGTCGGCCAGCTCTGGGGCAACCCCGTCTACGATTGGCCTGCCCACCAAAAGGAGGGCTTTGCCTGGTGGATCGACCGCATCGAGAAGACCCTGGAGAGCTGTGACCTGGTGCGTATCGACCACTTCCGCGGCTTTGCCGCCTACTGGGAGGTGCCCGAAGGGGAGGAGAATGCCGTCAACGGCGCGTGGGTCAAGGCGCCCGGAGCCGAGCTCTTTGCTGCCTTGAAGGCGAGGCTCGGCGATGATCTTCCCATCATTGCCGAAGATCTGGGGGTCATCACCGAGGATGTGGAGGCGCTGCGCGATGAGAATCACTTCCCGGGGATGAAGATCCTCCAATTCGCCTTCAACCTCAAGGATGGATGCCTTGATACCGCCAACGCCTACCTTCCCCACAACGCCATCTACGACTCGATCATCTATACCGGTACCCATGACAACAATACCACCCGTGGGTGGTACGAGAACCTCGATCCGGTCACCCAGGATATCGTGCGACGATACCTCGAGTGCCCCGATGAGGCGGTGGTGTGGCAACTGATTCGCCAGATGCTGCTCTCGGTGAGCAAGGACGCGATCTTGCCAATGCAGGATTGGCTTGAGCTTGGCAGTGAGGGGCGCATGAACATCCCCTCGACGGTGGGCAGCAGCAATTGGAGCTGGCGCCTCGAGAGCCTCGACCTTGAAGCGTGGCGGATCGATCGCCTCCGCTCCCTGATCGAGATCAGCGGCCGCCTCGGCTAGATCTCTTCTCCCAGGAGGGTGGCAAGCTCGCCAAGGGGTGAGCCTCTCTGCTCTCTAGCTACTCCCGTGACCGCCTCCTTGGTGTATTCGATGCCGAGGAGGCTCTTTTTCACCGCTTCAGCGATGCTGGTGTCCAACGCATCGGTGTAGAGGTGTGCATCGACGATGATCCGCTTCTCCACCCTCAGGCGGAGGTTTGCCTCGCCCCAGCTGAAGCGGTGGTGGATCTCATGGGTGAAGGGCGGGCTCTTGGCCAGGATCAGGGAGTAGTCTCCAAAGAGGTGGTAGTTGGCCGCTGCCTCGGGGAGTGTGGTGAAGTCGAGCTCGATCGGCTCGCTTGGTCCATAGCGACGGTTGAACTCGGCGATGATTGCCTCCTTGACCATCTCATTGGTGATGTCGGCTCTCCCCTCTGACAGGTTTCCCACCCGGCTTTCCACTGATTTGACCGCCTTGGAGGCGAGTTTGGTCTCGCTTGGGGTGAGGTAGTCCCCCATCACATTGAGGTTGCCACGCACCAGAAGGGTGCCATGGTGACAAAACTTGGTGGCGGTGTTCTGAAAGGCGTTGCCGCTGATCTTCTTGCCATCAAAGGTGACGTCGTTGCGCCCGGAGAGCTTGCACTCCAAGCCAAGGGAGGCTAGTGCAGTGAGCAAGAGGTCAAAGTTCTCCTCCCGGGAGGCGTTCTTCTTGTCTCCGATGAAGGTGAAGATGAGGTTGCCGCGATCATGGTAGACCGCCCCTCCACCGCTTTGGCGACGGACAAGGCGCACCCCGTCCTCCTCCATCTTCTGTAGGTTGCACTCCGCCCAGGGGTTTTGGTAACGCCCGATGACAATACATGGGTCGTTCTCCCAGAGGTAGAGGATCCGGTCATAGTCGAGGCCCATCAAGTACGCCTCGCCGGCAAGGTTGGCTGCGCAGTCGTGGGACTGGGCACAGTAGATAGCGTGTCTCATGCCCGTACTCTACCGTCTTTCTTTCCCTTCATGCTATACTCGGGCGATGAACATTATCCTCTTTGAAGCACTTGCTGCTGATAATTTCCTCCCTCGCTCTGACTATCGTGCCCAGCACATCAGGAAGGTGCTCCGCTTGTCAGAGGGTGACCGCTTTACCGCCGGCATCATCAACGGGGTGAAGGGGGAGGCGACCATAGCATCGAGTACCGCCGAGGGGATCACCTTCTCCTTCACACCCGGAGGGGAGGCTCCTGTCGCCCTCTATCCGGTCACCCTCATCGTCGCCCAGGTGCGGCCCATCTCGATGAGGAGGATCCTGCGCGAGGCGGTGAGCCTGGGGGTGGGAGAGATCATCCTGGCCAGCTGCGACACCGGGGAGCGCTCCTACCAGGAGGCCAAACTCTATGAGAGCGGGGAGTACCGCTCCATCCTCATCGACGGAGCGATGCAGAGTGGGGAAACCGGTGTGCCACCGGTCCACTTTGCCTCGAGCATCGAGGCGGCCATCGCGCGTGCTCCAGACGGGGGCCAGCCCATCGTCCTTGACAACAAGCAGGCGGGATCAGCCCTCTCACAGATGGAGATCGATGGCAGGCGCGCTGTTGTGCTGGCCATCGGGGGGGAGCGTGGCTTCAGTGACCGCGAACGTGAGATTTTTGCCTCCCATGGGTTCCGCTTCGCGACACTGGGAAGACGGATTTTGAGAACCGAGACGGCGGTGAGCGCCGGCGTTGCGGTGTTGCTCGGGCGGATGGGCTTGCTCTAGGGGCCCCCTCTGGCGATAATGGGGAAGATTAGGTTAAGGAGAGATTGATATGGCACACTGCATTGTAGACGCGGCAGAAGCGATTCTGGATAAGGAGTTTCCGGTCCTCGACCATGGCTTTGTCCGTCTGGTCGACTACCTGGGCAGTGATGAGCGCATCGTTCAGAGTGCCCGTGTCTCCTATGGCTCTGGCACGAAGACCTATCGCCAGGACAAGGGGTTGATCGGCTACCTCTTGCGGAATGACCACACCTCCCCCTTCGAACAGGTGAACTTCACCTTCCATATCAAGATGCCGATTTTCGTTGCCCGGCAGTGGATCAGGCACCGAACCGCCCGGGTCAATGAGATCAGCGGCCGCTACAGTGTGATGGATAGTGAGCACTATCTGCCGTCTCGCGATCAGATCAACATGCAGAGCGAGGACAACAAGCAGGGTAGGGCCAGCGAGGCGGTCAGTGACGAGGTCGCCGAGAAGGTGCTCAAGATCTTGAGCGATGACCAGAAGCGTGTCTATGAGAGCTATGAGCAGCTCCTGGAGATGGGCATCGCCCGCGAACTCTCACGCATCAACCTGCCCCTCTCCCTCTACACCGAGTGGTACTGGCAGATGGATCTGCACAACCTCTTCCACTTCCTGCGCCTGCGCCTCGATGAGCACGCCCAGTATGAGATCCGTGCCTACGCCCAGGTGATCCTGGATATCATCCGCCTCGTCTGCCCGATCGCCGTAGAGGCCTTCGAGCAGTACAAGCTCGGGTCGGCTACCTTCAGCGCCAGTGAGCTCGAGGCGTTGAAGGCACTCCTCCGCGGTGAGGAGAACCCACTCAAGGGGCGCGCACTCGAGCTCTTTGAGCAGAAGATCAACGACTAGCAGCCAGCTTCCTCTTGTACTCGGCCTTGGTGAGCGGGGGCGGGGGAAGATTGGGGCGTTCGAGCAACTCTTCAGGGTTGTTCAATAAGTGTTGCAGGAGCTTGATCGACTGGGTGAAGTAGAAGCCGTCGGTGATCCGCTCATCGACGGTGAACCCCACCTCCATGACATCCCGACTCACCCTCATCCCCTCTACGATGGTGCGTTGCCGCTTCAACAGCCCCATGGTCACGAAGATACTCGTCGTCCCCCACTCATAGAGGTGGTGGTGGGGGCTGCCTCCGCCAAGACCGATCGACCCAAGGTTGGAGACAAAGAGCGAGGTGTGCAGACCATCGGCATCACGCAGCGCCTTGGGCGCCTTCCCGTGGCGGTCAAGAAGTCGGGCGAGGGCGACGATGGAGCGAATGACCGGTTTGGGGAAACGGAGGAAGAAGCAGATCGCCTCGTCGGTGAAGTTCGATGAGGCGGGTGTGCGTTGCCCATCGATGGCGGCAGTGATGATATCGGCGATCTCGGGTAGGATCATCGTTGGCTCAAACAAGAGGGGCATCGAGTGCTCCGGTGCGTCGTCGGAGTACGACTCCTTGACCACGAAGTTCAGTGAAAGCTCGTTGCGCTGCCAATACTGGTAGTTTGCCACAAATCGATTGAGTTCTGGCCTGAGGACTATAGTGCGTAGTATCGCGGCCAAGAAGACCTCGAAGACGCGATAGGAGCGACCACTCTCCTGTTTCTGTTGCTTGATGAAGGCGACGGTTCGACTGAGATCCAACACCATGTTTTGATAGACCAGCGACTCGGCGCGCCGTCGCATGAGGTAGGGGAAGATCTGTTTGTATGGTGGGATGTCGTATATACGTGTTGCGTCGTTGCGCCTGCTCATGAGAACTCTCCATGGTGATTAGTTGCGTTTGCCTGTTAGTTTACAGCAGAGACCCCGTATGCTCAAGAAAGAAACCTCCACCGCCATGGTCTCCATTGCAAATGATTGGAGAGCTTACTATTATTTGATGAGTATGAAGAAGCGCAAGAGCGACCAGGTGCGGTACCAAAGCGAGAGCGAGGTCGAGGTTCTCGGCAGCGTGGTGGGTGAGGGCCTCTCGGCACACGAGCAGGCCAAGGAGCTCCCCCACAGCCCGGGGGTCTACCTGATGAAGGACGCCAAGGACACGATCATCTACATCGGCAAGGCGAAGGACCTGAGGAAGCGGGTGGCCAACTACTTCCTCTCAAACCGCAGCGCCAAGACCGATGCCTTGGTGCGCAAGATCGTGCGCATCGAGCACATCATCACCGGGAATGAGTATGAGGCGTTGGTGCTGGAGAACAACCTCATCAAGAAGTACTCGCCGCACTACAACATCTCGCTCAAGGACGGCAAGAGCTATCCGATGATCCGCATCACCAACGAACCCTTCCCCAAGGTCTTCAAGACGAGGCGGATGATCGATGATGGCTCGCTCTACTACGGGCCATACCCTGATGCGGGCAAGCTCGACCTCTACCTTGACTTGATCAACCGCCTCTTCCCGCTCCGCCGGTGTTCGACACCGCTGAGGCGCCGAGACCGTCCCTGCCTCTACTACCACATCGGCCTCTGCAGCGGTCCGTGTGCCGGCCTGGTGAGCGAGGAGGAGTACAACAAGTCGATCCAGGCGGTGAAGAACCTCCTCGAAGGGCGGAGCGAGGGCCTCATCGCCCGCCTTGAGGGTGAGATGGCCGAGGCGAGCCGGAACCTGAACTTTGAAGAGGCGGCGACCAAGCGCGACCAGATCGCCGCCATCAGGAGTGTCGCTGTCGAGCAGCAGGTACAGGACTTCACCCAGGAGAGCCGCGACTACGCCGCCATCGAGATGCGGGGCCCGCTCTGTACCATCAGCTTGATGCAGATGCGCGAGGGCCAGCTCATCGGTCGGGCCCTCTACCGGGCCGAGACGCTGGCCGATGAGACCGAGACCCTGCTCAACTTCCTGGTGCAGTACTACGCCGACGGGCTGAAGCTGCCCCAGTTTCTCTACGTCTCCCATGAGATCGACATCGCCCTCATCAGGCGGTACTTCACCGAACAACTGGGGGGACGGCTTGAGGTGTCGCTGCCGCTCGATGGCAAGCACTATCGAATTTTACGCATGGCCCGGGAGAACGCATCACGCGATGTGGAGAAGCGGCTGAGGGGCCGGGACAATACCCAGGCCCTGGTCTCCCTGGCCGAGGTGGTGGGCCTGAGTGAGCCACCGGCCCTCATCGAGGGCTTTGACGTCTCCCACCTGGAGGGCAAGTATACAGTCGCCTCCCTGATCAGCTTCCGCGACGGGAGGGCCGACAAGCCCAACTACCGCCGTTACAACATCAAGGGGCTGGGTGGGAAGATCGACGACTATGAGGCGATCCGTGAGGCGGTGGCCCGACGCTACACCAAGATCCTCAATGAGAACCTTGAACGTCCCGGCCTCCTGGTCATCGACGGGGGGAGGGGGCAGGTCAATGCCGCGCGGGCGATCCTCGATGATCTGGGGATGTTCGACATCCCGATCATCGGCCTCGCCGAGGAGCATGAGACGATCGTCTTTGATGATGGGCGTGAGGATCTTCAGCTGCCGCTTGAGAGCGAGGCATTGCGCCTCGTCATCGCGGTGCGTGATGAGTGCCACCGCTTCGCCACCGGAGCCAACCAGGCGCTGCGGAGCAAGGAGGCCTCCTTCAGGCTCCTGGAGTCGGTGCCGGGCATCGGCAGGAAGCGCAGTGAAGCCCTGATCTCCCGCTATGGCAGCATCGAGGCGATGCTTGCAAAGAGTGCAGAGGAGCTGGCAGCTGAATCGTCAATCCCGCTTACCGTTGCCGAGCGGCTCCTCAAACAGCTCTCGCTCTAGAGGGCGGCAAACTCCTGCTGGTAGAGTTCCTCCCCACGCTTGACGATGATCTGGTAGAGCAATCGCTCCCAGATGGTCGCCGTCATCTCGCTTCCCCCCTCCTTGAGTGCCACGTCGGCCTTGATGAGGGCGGCGATGATCGCCTGCGTCTGTTCCAGGGTGTAGCGCTTCGCCGCATTGCGGTAGGTGGTCTTGTCCTTGGGCTTTTTGATGGCAGAACCCTTCTCCATGACCTTGGCCTGGGCAAATGCGTCAAATTCGCTGGCTCCTGAGGCGAACTCCTCCTGCACCGAGAGGAGGCGTCTGAACTGCCAGAGCAATCCACGCAGGAGCAGGATCGAGGTCTGGCTCTCCCCGCTGCCGAGGATCACCGAGAGGGACTTGAGGCTCTGGCGCAGGTCGCCCCGGGCGATGAGGGGGAAGAGGGTGAAGGCATCCTCCTGGCGGCTGTGGAAGACGTACTGGTCCACATCCTCCTCCTCAATCGGCCGCCCCTTGTCAGCGATCTGCCAGAAGAGACCCAGCTGGGTGCAGATGGTCCTCAGCTCCTGGGTATTGTCCTCACTGATGTCGATGAGGGTATCCACGCCATCGGCACTTATCATGATGCCCATGCGCCTGAAGAAGGAGCGGATCCACTCCCCCTTCTCCCGCTCCAAGAGGTCGTAGAAGGTCTGTGTGTTCGCCTTGGGGATCAGCTTCGAGATCTTGGAGGAGATGTAGAGCTCGCTTGAGATGATCACCAGCGTCGCCCCCTCGGAGGGGCGTTCGAGGTAGGATGCCACCTCGTCGACCAGGGCGGCACTTGCCCCCTCGGCCTGGGAGAGGATGACGAGGCGGTGGTCACTGAAGATGGAGGTGTTGAGCAGGGCACTGGTCAACTCACCCCCCTCACACTCGAATGGGTAGAAGCGGATGATCTCAAGCTCTGAGCCGTACTCCTTCCTCAGCCCATCCCGGATCTCTCGGAGCACCCCCTCCTTCGCCCCGGCCTCGGGGCCGAGCAAGAGGTGGGCGCTCATGTATAGTTCCTGATCAGGAGGTGGAGCTTGCCATGGATGGTGCAGGAGCGGGTGATGATCGAGCCCATCGAGGCGTTTGCCGGCCTCAGTTCGATGTTCCCCCCCTTGGGGTAGAAGCCCTTGAGGGTGATGCCGTCATCGGCTTCGCCGACGGTTGCTGCGACCACATCCCCGGTCTCGGCGACCTCGCACTTCTTCATGATGGCGATGTCCCCGTCGAAGATGCCATCCTCGATCATCGACTCGCCACGCACCTTGAGGGCAAAGTAGGTGTTGCGCCCGCCGCTGAGCAGGGATAGCGCGGACTGCTGGAGCAGGGCGCTTTCGGCGCCGCCCGTGGCGGGGTCACGGCCCATGACCACCCAGGAGATCTTTTCTGCATCTGGCATCTCGGGGTTGGAGTAGAGGCTGACGCGTGGCGCTTGCGCCGAGCCGCTGACCTGCACACCCGCCCGCACAGCGATGTTCGGACGCAGCGCCAGAATATCGAGCGAGGGGTTGTTGTACGGGCCATTGAAACGGATCAGGCCGGTTTCCACATTCAGCACCTGGCCCCAGGCGCGGTAGCGGCCTTCTTCGGTGCTGATGACGCCGGTGATACGCGGCATGCCGATGCCGGCGCCGCCGCTGCTTTGCACATTGAGCGTGCCAGTCAGGCGGGTGGTGATGCCATAGCCTTGCAGCGCGAAGTCGTGGCCCATGTCGAGCTTGACGTTCAGGATCAGCGGCTTGGCGGGTGTCACCTGGCCTGCAGGGGCATCGAGCTTGGCCTGGGCGGCCTTGGCCGCTTCCTGCTTGGCCTTCTCGGCAGCGGCTGCGCGGCTGGCCTTGGTGCTGACCACGACATCACTGCCAAGCTTGGGCGAGGATTCATCGGCCAGCATGATGCTGGCGCGGTCCACGGTCAGGTCCCCGGTGATGCTCATCTGGCCTTGCTGCAGCTGGCTGCGCACCTGGCCGGAGACGCTGACCTGGCGGTCGGCACGCACCAGCACCTGCAGGGCCTTGGCCTGGGTGCGGATGTCCATGCGGATATCGGGTGCAGCGCCGTTTTGCGGCATGGTCCAGCTGATGGTGCCGGTGGCATCCAGGGTACCGCCGCTGGTGGGCGCGGCCGTCAGATTGCCGCTGTAACCGGCGATGCGGGCACGGCTGCCTTCGCCGCCGTCAAAGTGCAGGCTTTGCAGCTCCAATGTATTGCCGTTGAGCTGCGCACGCAGGCTGCCGTTGCGCAGGTCCACGCCATCCAGCTGCGATTGGACGTGCATCTTGTCGGCGGTGATGGTGCCGCTCCAGCGCGGGTCTTGCAGATTGCCTGCCAACTGCACATTGGCCGCCAGGCTGCCCGCTACGCGCCAGCCCGGGGGCGCAAAGCTGGCCCAGATGCCCAGGTCGGGCATTTGCGCCTGCACGCTGCCGCTCAGTGGCGCATCGGGCGCCACGGTGGCGCCCAGGTAGTTCTTGCCTTCGTACTGCAGCGCGGTTTGCACATCGGCCGTCAGCTGGCCGGCGTTGACCGAATCCCACTGCACGCGGCTGCGCACCTGGCGGTCTTGCACGGTGACTTCCACCTTGGCAGTGCGGATGCGCGCGATGACGGTCTGGCCCTCTGCCGAGAAGGCCTTGGAGATGGCGCCTTCCTTGCCACTGGAGTGGAAGGTCACGTTCTTCGGCGCACTGCCCTGGGTGTGCAGCTGCAGATCGCCACTGGCGCGCTCGATCTCGAGCTTGGCGTTGAGGCCGTTTTGCGTGTTGACATCCCAGCGGCCCTGGACGACGAGGTCCGAATCGAGCGGGCTGTGCTTCTGCGCCTGGCTCGGATCGGGCTTTTGAAAGGCGCGTATCCAGCGCACAGGCAGGCCTTGCAGGGTGCCCGTGCTTTGCAGTTGCACAGCCTTGTCCGCCCCCTGGCTGAACTGCAAGGGGTTCCATTGCAAGGTGACCGTGCCGGGCTGGGGGCCGGTCAGTTGCAACTGGCTGGCACCGGTGCTGGCGCGCAGGGGCTGGTTGCCGGCGGGCAGCTGCAGTTGGAAGTCCAGCGGCTGCTGCAGCTGTACCTGCCAGGGCTCCTTGTTGGGCGGCAGCGTGGCGCGGGCTTGCAGTTTGCTCAAGGCGCCACTCCACCGCTGGGCGGCCGTGCTGTTGGCCGCCAGGCTGACCTGGGCGGCCATTTGCTGCTCGCCATGCTGGGCTTGCGTGCGCAGGTCCAGTTGCACCTTTTTGAGGTTGCCGACCAGGGCCAGCTCGGTATCGCGCAGCTGCCACAAGTCGGCGGCATCGGCGCTGGGGCGCACGCTCAGCTGCGGGGTGGTGATGCTGGCATCGAGTGCAAAGGGCTGGCCACCAGAGGGAATGCCCTCTGGCAATCGGGCCAGCAGGCCGGCCTGCTGCAGCTGGCGCAGCGCATCGCCATAACCGCCGCTAAAGCGCAGCTTGGCATCCAGGCTGCCCTGGGCCAGCATGCCCTCGGGCAGCGCCTGGGCCATGCCCGGCACCTTGCGCAGCCACTGCAGCAGTTGCTCGGCGCTGCTCAGCCGCAGCAAGACATTGCCCTGGCCTTGCTGAGGCGTGGCCTGGGCCTTGGCATCCAGATTGGCACCGGGTGCCTGCACCGACAGCTCACCCGCGCCGCTGCGCTGGTCGATATTGGCGGTCAACTGCTTGGCGTTGATGTGGGCGCCCAATGCATCGATCTGCGCGCTTTGCAGCTGCAGCTCGGGTGCTTTCCACTGGCCCTTGGCCACCACGCGGTCGATCGGCAAGCTGGTGCTCGCTGCATTGGCCTTGGCAGGCGTGCGGCGGTCGGAGGTGATGTTGGCGTCAAAGACAATGGCCTCGTTCTGCGACTGGGCCGACAGGGTGCCGGACAGCGGCGCGCTGTCGATGCGGGTATCGACCAGCGCCGGGTTGATGGCGCGCAGCGCCGCCTGGATGCCGGCATGGTGGTCTGCCAGGCGGTAGTGGCCCTGGGCCGTCAGGCTGCCGCTGCCCAGTTGCACCTGGCTGCCTTCAAGGACATCCACGCGCTGGCCGTCAAACAACGCGTGGGTCTGCACGGCGCTGACCGGCAGGTGCTGGTGGTTGATGGGGCCGGGCAGGGCGTTCTTGATATCGACCTGGATATCCAGCGGCACGGGCAGC
>CALFMX010000314.1 GCA_937902565.1 uncultured Spirochaetales bacterium | reverse complement strand
TTTAGTGCAGGCGTCGCTACGGCGCCGAGAATGTCGTCCTCACCGACATCCGCAAGATGCAACGGATTTTGATCATTGGGGCGTTGGGCCAGCTGGGCAGTGAAATCGCCCTTGAGTGCAGGCGTCGCTACGGCGCCGAGAATGTCGTCCTCACCGACATCCGCAACGATGTCAACCGGCCATTGATCGAAGGAGGTCCTTTCTACCTCGTCGATGCACGCGACGGAAAGGCGATCGACGAGATTGTGCGCCGCCACAAGATCGACACGATCTACCACCTGGCAGCCTTGCTCTCGGCGCGGGCCGAGCAGGACCCTTTGGGGGCATGGAACCTCAATATCAACGGCCTGATCGCTAGCCTGGAGGTTGCCCGTGAGCACGGCTGTGCCGTCTTCACCCCCTCCTCGATCGGAGCCTTCGGCCCGACGACCCCCAAGCAGTTCACTCCCCAGGACACGATCCAGCGGCCCACCTCGATCTACGGGGTCTCCAAGGTCAGCGGGGAGCTTCTCTGCGACTACTACCACCACCGCTGGGATGTCGACACCCGCGGGATCCGTTTCCCGGGGGTGATCAGCAACCTCACCCCTCCCGGGGGCGGGACGACCGACTACGCCGTCGAGATCTACTACGAGGCGGTGCGCAACAAGCACTATACGTGCTTCCTCAGGGGTGATACCTACCTGGATATGATCTACATGCCCGATGCCGTTGATGCAGCGATAGCGATCATGGAGGCCGACCCCTCTGCACTGCGCCATCGCAACGCCTTCAACATCGCGGCGATGAGCTTCTGCCCTGAGGAGCAGGCCGCCTATATCCGCACCCACATCCCCGAGTTCACCATCAGCTATGCGATCGACCCGGTACGCCAGGCCATCGCCGACTCCTGGCCGGACTGCATGGAGGATTATGCAGCGCGGGTGGAGTGGGGCTTCACGCCTCGATACGACCTTGCGTCGATGACAGCGGACATGATCAAGACCATAACCGATCGGGAGGGAGTATGAACGAACGCATTACCCAAGAACTTGCTGAATTTCTGGACGGGCTGAAGAGAGAGGGGTTGTACAAGGAAGAGCGGATCATCGATAGCCCTCAGGGGCGTGAGATCGAGGTGGGCGGCAAGGCGGTCCTGAACTTCTGCGCCAACAACTACCTCGGCCTCAGTGATGACCGGCGCATCATCAAGGCTGCCCAGGATGCGATGGACGAGTGGGGCTACGGCCTCTCTTCGGTCCGTTTCATCTGCGGGACCCAGGCGCTCCACAAACGACTTGAGGCTGCCATCTCCTCCTACCTGAGAAGTGAGGACACCATCCTCTTCTCCTCCTGCTTCGATGCAAACGCCGCCCTCTTCGAACCACTTCTGGGTGAGGAGGATGCGATTATCAGCGACGAGCTCAACCACGCCTCGATCATCGACGGGGTACGCCTCTCAAAGGCCAGGCGCCTGCGTTATGCCCACAGCAACATGGCTGAACTGGAAGATCGCCTCAAGGAGAGCCAAGGGAGCCGCCGCCGTCTCATCGTCACCGATGGGGTCTTCTCGATGGACGGCGATGTGGCAAAGCTTGGTGAGATCTGCACCCTGGCCGAGCGCTATGATGCGCTTGTGGCCGTCGACGACTCGCACGCTACCGGCTACCTAGGGGCGACGGGGCGCGGCAGTGTCGAGCTCTGCGGGGTCGAGGGGAGAGTTGATCTGATCACCACCACCTTCGGCAAGGCGTGTGGCGGGGCCAGCGGGGGATGCATCAGCGGGCGCAGGCTCCTCATCGATCTCTACCGCCAGCGGGCCCGCCCCTACCTCTTCTCCAACACCGTAGCCCCGGCAATCTGCGGGGGGACGCTCAAGGTCCTCGAGCTTCTAAAGAGCGATACAACCCTCAGAGAGCGGACACTGCAGAACGCACACCACTTCCGACGCTTGATGGAACAGGCTGGCTTCGATCTCATCAAAGCTGAGACCGCCATTGTTGCAGTGATGGTCTATGATGAAGCCAAGGCAGTCGAATTGGCATCGAGATTGCTGGAAGAGGGCATCTATGTGATCGGATTCTCCTTCCCTGTGGTTCCCAAGGGGAAGGCCCGCATCCGGGTCCAGCTCTCTGCTGCCCATAGCAATGAGGATATCATCCGTGCCGCCAATGCCTTCACGTCGGTAGGCAGGGCGATGGGCCTGATCAGCTGAAGATCCGTTTCTCAAGCTCCTCGCCGTACACCTTCAAGTCGGCGAGGATTTTTTTCTCTCCTGCCTCGGTCTCAACGCTCTCAAGCCGCTCCTCGATCTTCCTGGTGTAGAAGGAGAGATTCATCTTGATCGAGCCGGGCGGGTTGAGCAGGCGGTTGGCGCAGAAGCTCTTCCATCGGGCTGCCTGGGCACTGTCCAGTACCTCGGGCCAGTTCCTCCCCACCTGGCGAAAGAGCAGGTCCTTGACCCGCTTATCCTCGAAGGGGAGATTGAGCGAGAGCTTCTCCTTGGGATCGGTGTTGCGCACGATCTCAAAGCGGCGCTGGTCCGCATCGGAGAAGAAGCCGTCATAGAGCATGAAGTCGACATCATCGGTGCCTTCATACTGCTCGTCGATCGCACGAGCCTTGAGCAGGAGCTCGGGGTGCTTGATGAGCGCTTCGTGGCGCATCAGCGCGCTCTTCTTGTCTACGTCGAGCTTGACTGCCAACTCATCGGTGAGCACCGACAGCGGGGAGATGAACGGGCACTTGTTGATGGAGAGGAGCACCACGCCATCAACCTTGAGCAGCTCATTGGCATCGGCGGCCAAGAGCGGGGTGATATCCTTGGAGAGGTCAAAGCAGATGATCGCATTGGGATTGCCCTTGAGGTGGGTGATCGGAGTGACCAGGCGCGAGCACCCCTGGTTCTTGGTGAAGATCGGGGTGGTGTAGAGCACCGGGGCACCAAAGGGTGCCTTGGCAATCTGCTTGACCCTCACCTTGGAGCGCAGACCAAAGGCGTAGTCGTAGAGCTTGGGTTGCTTCTCCTTGATGAGGCGGGCGATGGCAATCGTCGCCCTGACATCGACGAGTGCATCATGGGCCCCCTCCTGGTCGATGTTGTTCGCTTCGGTCAGCGCAGTGAGACGGAAGGTGGGGTTGCCGGTCTTCTCATTGGCAGGAGGCCACACGATCCCCTCTGGCCTGAGATCGTATGTGGCCCTAACCAAGTCGATGATATCCCAGCGGCTGTTGCCGTAGTCCCACTCACGACGGTAGGGGTCATGAAAATTGCGGTAGAGCGCATTGCGGATAAACTCATCATCGAAGCGGATATTATTGAAACCCGCTACTGTTGTATTGGGGCGGCTAAACTCTGCGTTGATTCGTTGGATAGCCTCTGCTTCACTCATTCCACTCTTATTTACCATCTGGGGGGTGATTGAGGTTATCGTACAGGAGAGCGGATCGGGCAGGTAGTCATCACTGAGGCGGACGAAGAACACGATGGGTTCCCCGATGGGCCGTAGATCCATGTCGGTCCTCTGACCGGCGAATTGGCAGATACGGTCCCAGCGGCTATCGAGGCCGAAGGTCTCGATGTCATACCAGAAGATAGTGGGTTGGATAGACTGTTTGCTCATAGGGCCAGTGTATCACATTCTATCTCTGATGTCTGTTTGGGCACACCAAGAGTTGTCCTCTTCCGCTCTCTGCCGTATGATGGGCTCATGAAACCCGTCGCAGTGCTTCTTGTATTGGTTCTCGCCACTGCCGCCCTTGGTGCGGCAATCCCCACAGCCAATGATGTGACGGTGGCCATTGCCGCCATCACCGATGCCTCCATCAGCGCGGTCGCGGCCTTCTTGAATACCCCGACGTTGGCCCTGCCCGGTGTCACGTTCCAACAAAACCCCACAGAGACGCTTCCCTCTACGCTTCACTTCGTCGATAGTGACATCGCCTCCTACATCCCTGCCTTCCAGCAGACCCTGCCAGCGAGCCGAAACTTCTTCACCTCCTTGCTGAGCGCCGCACGCGGCCCGCTCAATGACCTGGCTCTGCAGTTTCTAACCGTTCATGCGTGGGAGAAGGGGCATGCAAGCCTCAACGGAAACGCATCGACGATATGGGGGGAGGGGGTGACCCTGGCCACCTTGATGACCAAGACGGTCAGTGGAACCCCCCTGGACCCGATTACCGTCTCCGCTGATGTCGTGGTCACCGGCTCTCGGGTCTCTACCCCCGTTCATGTACTGGGTGAATTTGTGATAGAATCGACCAGGGAGGGGTTTGTCGAGATCAAACCCCTCTCGATGAGAATCAACAGCGATGAGGTGGTGACACCCTAGGAGGAACGATGACCGATAGCAGACAGCGAACCAGTGAGTTTCTTGCCAAACACAAGATCTTTGCCAATACCATTGATATGGAGGTGTTGGTCGAGCGCTTTCTCTCTGAGATGGAGAAGGGGCTGGATGGCAATGAGGAGAGCTCGCTGAAGATGATCCCCACCTATACCCGGGTCGTCGATCGCCTGGAGGCTGGGAAACCGGTCATCGTGCTCGATGCAGGGGGGACCAACCTCCGTAGCTGCCTGGTCAGTTTCACCGAGGATGGAGATCCCGTCATCAGCGATTTTCGCAAGACGCAGATGCCGGGTATCAAGGCGGAGGTGACGGCCCAGGAGTTCTTCAGTACCATCGCCGATGAGACTGAGCGCCTGATCGACAAGAGCGACCGCATCGGGTTCTGCTTCTCCTATGCCGCTGAGATCCTGCCAAACCACGACGGGGTACCCATCATCTTCTCCAAGGAGATCAAGGCCCCGGAGGTCATCGGCATGCCGGTGGGCGCAAGCCTCCTCTCAGAGCTTGCACGACGCGGCCATGATGTTTCGAACAAAAGGGTCGCAGTGCTCAATGACACAGTCGCCACCCTGCTGGCAGGGGTGAGTGCCAAGAGCGAGGTCCCCTACAGCGGTTTTGTGGGTTTCATCCTCGGAACCGGCACCAATACTGCCTATGTGGAAGACCACAGTAAGATCACCAAGCTCCCCCTGGATGCAGGACGACAGATCATCAACGTGGAGAGTGGTAACTTCGACTACTGCCCAGGCGTGCTCGACCGCGCCTTCTTTGATTCCACCAAGCAACCCCACGCCTACCACCTGGAGAAGATGATCAGCGGTGCATACCTCGGCCCCCTTTCTGCCACGATCATTGGACAGGCTATCGAGGAGGGGGTGCTGAGCAGCCGGTTCGCCCAGCGTTTCAAGGAGATCGGCCCCCTCACCACCACGGTGATGAGCCACTACCTCGAGATGCCCTTCAACGAGGAGTACGCCCTCGTCTCCTGCGTCAAGGGGAGTGAAGCGGATGCCCAGGCGCTCTGGATGATCCTCAATGCAATCATCGACCGGGCTGCAAAGCTTACTGCGGCAAACCTCAGTGCAACCATCCTCAAGAGCGGCGCGGGAGCCGACCCACGCCGCCCGGTGTTGATCAATGCCGATGGCACGACCTTCTACAAGACCGAATACCTCAAGAGCTATACTGAGTTCTACCTCAAGGCGTTCTTGCAGGATCAGCACGGACGCTACTACCGGTTCACCCAGATTGCCGACTCTCCGACGATCGGGGCGGCGATTGCAGGCCTCGGGGTCTAGAGGCGATGGCCGATTGCGTGAGCGCCTCGGTGCGCAGGCGCATCATGGCCTCCATCAAGGCCAAGGATACGAAGGGTGAACTCATGGTTCGCCGGTATCTCCACCGTCAAGGGTTCCGATATCGGACTAATGACAGGCGGTTACCAGGTACCCCTGATGTGGTGTTGCCCAAATACCGCTGCGTAATCTTCATCAATGGGTGTTTCTGGCACGCCCATGAGGGGTGTGACAAGTTCGTCCTGCCCAAGAGCAACCAAGCGTTCTGGAGGGAGAAACTTGCCAAGAACAGGGAGCGGGACCAACGGGCCATCGCGTCTCTCCTCTCCCTCGGCTGGCGAGTGCTGGTCGTGTGGGAGTGCGAACTCGCCAATCGGCACCTGGCAGAGCAGACCCTTGCTGGTCTGGTCAACGAAATCTACAACAACTAGGGGGTGCTCGCCTCGCTGATAAGGGAGCGATGCCATGCCAAAAGGTACTCATAGGTCGCCTCATTGCTTCCACTGAGGTCCACCATCAGGCGGAAGACCGGTTCGGTCTTGCTGCCACGCATCCATAGGTATGCCCGCTCCACCTCGTCTGTGTCCAAGAGAGCGACCTTGAAGCCCCCGGTGTATGGCGGCGTGCGATACGCCTCCCCGCCGCCTCTCCTGCACTCCAGCCCTTCGGTCTGGTAGATCCGGTAGGAGTGAAAGCCGAGGGCGCTGAGCTCCTCCTTGCGGCGTGCCCACTCCCGCTCAAGCGCTGCTTCATACCGGTTCTTGAGGTCACGGTGGGGGATGGCGATCTTCATCAGGGCCGTGGGAGAGAAGGCGCCGGTGGTGATGTAGGGTGGCAGGCTCTCGATGAGTAGGCTGAGCGTATAGCGTGTGGGCAGTTCAAGGTTGCTCTTGGTGAACCAGAGGTCGGCGACGGCCCGGTTGCGCAGCAGTTGTATGAGGCTGACCAGGGTGTTGAGCGGGTCACGGACCCGGGCAGGGTGGGTGATGTTGCCTCCGTTGGACCCTTCTCCGAGGATCGGGACCTTCCACCCCTCACGCCGCTTGAGTTCGGCCAGACCCACGACATTGGCCTCTCCCACCTCGCTGCGGAAGACCTGGGCGCCAAAGCGTGCGGCAATCTCGTCGATCCGCATGGAGGTCGGGCCATTTACCACGGTAGCGAGCTTGCCATCGGGCTCCTTGAGCCGGCTTTGGGCTAGTTCGCTGAGTGCAGCCAGGGCATAGACGCTCTGGGCATCGAGGATCCTTGCTTCCCCTGATGGCTCATCGATGTAGACGATGTTTCCCCGATCGCCATCATTGTCGACACTATAGCCGAGCAGGTAGGAGGGATCCTCCTTGTAGCGCTCCTCCAAAAGCGAGCGGCAGAGATCGAGGTTCTCCCCCTCGGGGACGATGGGATGGACCACCGCTCCCGGGACATTGTTGTAGAGGGCAACCTTCACCCCCATGGCGGTGAGGAAGGGCTCGTCGATCGATGCCGATCGGGCACTGCCATTGAGCTCGCCAACGATTCCCAAGGGGGATGAGGCCAACTGGGCCTTGAGGGTGGTGGCAACGAGGGCGATTTCCCTTTCATTCTTACTCTTTGCCGCAGTCTCCAGAGCGAAGCGGTTGTAGTATGCCAGACTCCACGAGCGGTCCTCATTCACCGCTTCAAGGGTGCGTCGGTACACATCCGCATCGAGGTCTGCGCTGAGCTGCTGCACCCGTTTGATGCTCTCGGCCGGATTGCTGACAAGCGATGCATAGATGGAGGCAAGCGCCTTGGCACTCTCCCCGTCATAGACGCCTCCCCCCTTGCCCATCTTGAAGCCGTTGTGACCGATGGGGTTGTGGCTTGCCGAGATGTAGAAGAAGCCGTCACACCCCTCAGCTGTGGAGGCTGCCATGATTTGGGGGGCACTGGCTATGAAGAGATAACGGACCGAGCAGCCAAGAGAAAGGAGGGTGCGCACCACCACTTCTCCCAGGATCCGGCCGGTGGGCCGGGCATCGAGGCCGACCAGGACCGATGGGGTCTCAACCGTGAGGTGCTGGACGAAGGCGAGGGCAGAGAGGGCGGTGAGGATGAGGTCCTCGCTGTTCACCTCATCGCCCGTATCCTCCTCCTCACCACTTGCGGCAAAGATCTTGCGCCACCCTGATGCAGAGATGATCATCGATTCATAGGCGCGCTTCAATGCCTCTCTTGAAGGGGGCGGGACAGCGAGTGGGTCGTGTTCGCTGTCTGCGATGAAGAGGGAGTGCAATGCGTCGGTATAGGTCATGGATGCCTCCAGTTGGCAGAGTATAGCACATATTGCACAGGGAGAAAAACTACAGTAGTGTTGACCCATGATACCTGTGTGTGCCGCCATCCATGACCTGAGTTGCTATGCCAAGAGCTCCCTTACCGTCGTCCTGCCCACCCTTGAAGTGCTGGGCGTCGAGACCTGCCCGCTCCCCACGGCCATCCTCTCAAGCCAGACCGACGGCTTTGACTCCTACTACTTTCGCGAGACGAGTGAGGAGCTTTCAGAGATCCTGCGCTCTTGGAAGACCTTGGGTCTCACCTTCGATGCCATCTACTCCGGCTTCCTTGGCTCCGATATCCAGACCGACCTCGTCATCAAGTTCATCGAGGCCCAGCGGCAGCAGGGCACTCCCCTGGTCTTGATCGACCCGGTCCTCGGTGATGACCAAAGCCTCTATGGGCCGATGGACAGCTCGAATGTCAGTGCGATGAAGGCGCTCATCCGACGAGGTGATATCATCACCCCCAATACGACCGAGGCGGCACTGCTGCTCGACCGGCCGTTCGAGACCACCTTCACCGTCTCCCAGATCAGCGGCTGGGCAGCCGACCTCTTTGAAATGAGCGGTGCAAAGGTCGTGATCACCAGTGTTCCCTTCGG